>CAVKYA010000019.1:0-13470 GCA_963660255.1 Bacteroidaceae bacterium
ATGAGTTTTGATCCGGAGATCATCTACCACAAGATTCAGGAGCATATTCCTGGATTCAAGATGCGCTATGAGGTGGATCCGGTGCGTCAGGCTATCGCTGACTCGTGGCCGGACAAGATGGATGATTCCTGTGCCCGTGAGGAATGGGGATGGACTCCGTCCTACGATCTGGAGACGATGACGGTGGATATGATCGACGCTCTTAAGAAGAAACTTCTCTAACGGAAAATCAAATAGGATAATAAGAAAGGACTGGCCATCTGGTCAGTCCATATTATTTTTGTCATAACGCTTCGACAAGCTCAGCGACAGGAAAACATACGGTCACTGAGCCTGTCGAAGTGACACCTTGCCGGATTTCCGGGCTGCTTTGGCATCTGTCTTGGCCTTTTGCTTTTCGTAACGGGCCTTGTAACGCTCAATCATCCTCTCCTCTTTAGCCCTTCGCTTCTCCATCGCCTTCAGGGTTTTCAGAGTCTTGGCCCGCTTCTTTGCCAAAGCCTTTTCCTCCTTGGCCTTCGCCTTGGCCGCATCCTTGGCATCAAGTTCAGCCCAACGGGCCTCTTTCGCGGCGGCCTTTTCCTGACGGGCCTTTTCTTTCTCAGCCCGCTGCCTTTCCTTTTCAGCTTTCTTTACAGCGGCAGGATCAGATGGAGCAACGGCTGGACTGTCTGGCTTGACATTAAGGCTATCCTTAACAGCAAGGCTGTCGCCCAAAGCAAAACTGCTATTCCTCTGTGCCAAACTGTCCCTCCGAGCAAGGCTGTCTTTCTGAATATTCCCAAGCGCTAGACTATCCTTTGTGGCAAGGCTGTCCCGCAAAGCAAGGCTATCCGCTGCCGCTGCTGTCCTCAAACTGTCTGCGAGACGGGCCTCATCCGCCTTACGCTCAGCCTCAAGGCGTTTGCGCTCGGCATTACGTACCCTTTTCAGGGAATCCTGCTGAGCCAGCATCTTGTAAACGCTGTTCATATATCCAGGGAAGTAGATGTCCGTCTGGGTAAACTTAGTTCTTGGAATCGATTCGTAACGCTGTCTTTCAGACTCTCTCGGAGTGTAGGAGGTTATGTCCTCCGGACCTTTCGGACGCTTATCCGGTTCCCAATTGAAGCCCTTGAGAATCTTTTCGTCCTTCTTCATCTGAACCACTGGATAGGCGTCACTCTTAACGGCATCGAAATAGTTCAAGTCCTGAATGTTCCCTTCCTTCAAAGTCGCCGTCAACATCTTGGATTCGAATTTGTTGACTGTCGCAAGGGTTCCATCCTCTTCTATGAAGAACACACCGGAAGCCCCGCCCATCGCATCAAACCGCTTCAGGGTGCCAGTACTGTCGAAATACGCCATCATCTCCGCACCTCTGATCTGGTCGTATGAGATTGAATCCTCCTGGACAATGATGAAGGCGTTGGACATAAGGCTGGCACGGTCTATCGACTGGTTCTTGACGATCACGGTGATGCTGTCAGCCGTGTACTGACGACGAACCTCATTCCAGACAATCGGAGTCTCGTACAGGCGGATCAAAGAATCCAAATCATTGTATGCCAATGAATCACAGGCGACTTGCATATCATTCCTGAAGACCTTGACATTCTTGATTCCGTAAATGAAATTTATTTTGGTGGAATCCTTTGGGACCAAGGCCAGAGAATCCGCGACGGCAAGAGAATCACGCATAGCGAGTGAATCTGACACTGCAAGGGAATCTGTCGAGACGGTCAAGGAATCTGATTTGACCCTCAAGCTATCCCCAGCAGCCTTAAGCGAATCAGCCGTGGCTTTCCGAGACAGAGAGTCCGGAGCCTGTGGCCGTCCCATAGACCAAAGTGGCAACTCAGGAGCGAGGTCATCATCAAACGGAGCGGGCAGGATCGGTTTCTTGCGGCCACCATTTCTGGATGTTACCGGTTTACCTCCCTCCGCATTCCCGGTCGAGACCTCAGCCGCCGATTCAGCTGATGACGCATTCTTGGACGCGCCAAGTCCACGGTCAACAGCCCCGGCGGCATTCGGATCGTCCTCTGCCATCTTCTTACGAGCCTCCTCAGCCGCGGCACGGGCGGCTTCGGCAGCCTTGCGGCGATACTCTGTGACAGGATCAACGTTCAATTCCTTCAGACGGGCCGCAGCGGCCTCCACCTCAGTGGAATCAACCTCAAATCTCATAAAGGCCCGAAGAATCAAAGTGTCGGCCCCAATATAGGCAGTATCCCTCTTCTCACCTTGCTCGCTGATGGCGATCACGGCCGGATCACGGGTCAGCTTCACGCAGGACAGCGAATCTATATACTGGACATAACCGGCCAAAGCGGCCACATTTCTCGTTGTGTCAAGCAGTTCCACGTGGCCGAGCATCTCAACGTTGTTCGGTATGCGGTAGAACACCAAGGTGTCAGCCCAAGCCTCCTGCTCGGAAGTCAACAGATGAACGTCCTTCGTGAAAGTGAACCTTTCGATGTTACGATCATATTCACCAGCCTTTGAGGACAGCATATTGTTGTCTTTCCAGGCGTTTGTTCCGGTGCCGAAGACAGCGATGTTGGTGGCTGTATTGTACGTCAGGTTATCGGTCTTGACGAAGATGGAGTCTGTGTACATATTCACATTCCCCATAAAATCGAATATCTTCGTCTTCGAGTAATAGTACCCATCGTCACTTTCTATGATCTGGCCATCCTTGTCCCGCAATGCGCCGCCCCGTCTGAACACGGCGACACTATCCTTGGTGTTATAGTCCAGATCCTTGGTCCTCAAGGTGTTCTTGTCCTTGTCCTGAAGCTGGACGAGAGTGCCTCGGAACTCCGCCAAATCCTGATCGATCAGATAGTCAAGGCGGTCACTGCTCAGCACGGTGTTGTTCTGGATGATCTTGACGTTGCCGAACGCGTTGATGATGTTCTGGTTGACGTTCCAAAGGGCGGTGTCACATACCAGCAATGTCGAGTTGTGCTCGAAACGCGCGTGCCCCAGCGCCTTCCTGAAATTAAATCCCTTTTCCTCAACCTGCTGAAGCTCATCGCATCCAAGCAGACGGACAAGACTATCTCTCCGCTCGTTTTTCTGAGCGAAGAGACTGAATGATACCAGCAGAAGCAGGAATGAATATGTCAGGCGCTTTGCGAGCATCAGTCTTCGGAGAACTTTGAAGCCCAGCCGGAACGGTGGAAATCACAGTCCTTGAACAATGGGTCGATCACGATGTGAGTCTCCTTGATCTTCTTGGCAAGGAAATCATCGATGGCCTTCATCTGCTTGTCCTGACGGACCTGATCCTGAAGCTGGCTGAAGTCTTCCTCGAATGAGGCGGTGTGAGCCGGAATTATCTTGTCCACACGGATGATCTTGTAGATCGTCTTGCCGACAACATAGTCCTTGACCTGATCCTGACGGCCATCATTGTCGGTTGACTCGATCGGCTGAGAGATCTCTCCTTCCTTCAAATCCTTGATGGCCAAGTAGTCCTCAGGCTTAAGCTGGTCGATCTCGAAGTATGCCGAGCCGGTGTTCGGGTCAGACATCTGTCCGCCGTTCGTCCTGGTGGCCGGATCCTGGGAATAGAAGTTGGCCGCCATCTTGAAAGACACCGCGTTGCTGTTGATCTCGGTACGGAGGCTGTCCAAAGTCTTGAAAGCCTTCTCCCTGTCCTCGTCCGTGTACTTAGGCTTCATCAGGATGTGCCGGGCGTTGAACATATCCCCTTTCTTCTCGATGACCTCGATGATATGGAATCCGTCAGGAGTCTCGACAATCTGCGAGATCACCCCTGGCTTCAAAGCCATAGCCGCATCAGAGAACACCGGCCAGAAGATTGATTTTGAAGCCATTCCAAGCTCACCACCCTTACGGGCACTCCCCGGATCCTCTGAATATATACGCGCGAGAGTGGAGAACTTCTCTCCGTTGATGATCCTCTCACGCAGGTCAAGCAGCTTCTCACGCACTGCAAGGTTGGCGGCCTCACGGTCTGGATAAAGACAGATCTGGCTGAGCTGGTACTTGATCGGGACAATCGGAAGATTCTTTGTGTCAACCGTGTCAAGATATTCCTTGACATCATAAGGTGTCATTTCGGGAATCTTTTTCATTATCTCCTGCTGCTCCTGCTGGGTAAGGCTCATATCCTCGTACTGCTTGCGCCACTCCTGGCGAAGGCGGTAGAGAGGCTTGCCGAAATATTCCTCAACCTTGTCCTCGCCTCCGAGGTAGGTCAGCATCCTGTCCGCCTGCTGGGAAAGGCTTGCCTCAACCATATCCTGATTGACCGTCAGGGAATCGATTCTCGCCTGCATCAGGAATATCTTGGACTCAAGGATGGACTCCAGCACCTCGCAACGGACATTCCGGTCGGAGGACATTCCCTGCGCGGCCCTGTCCTTGACAGCGCCTTCAATGTCGGATATCATAACTACCTCGTTGCCGACAACCGCCACGGTCTTGTCAACGTACTTGTATTTCTGGGCTGAGGCCATCGCGCAGGTCGCGGCGAGGGCGAAGAGTGTGATTGCTGTTTTTCTTATCATTTCGAATATATTTCAAAATTTTCCTTGACCTTGGCGTCTTCTATCAAGTCCCGTTCCAAACCGGTCAGGAGCTCGTGCTTTCTTCCACTTATGATGATGTCCTTTATCCGGTCCTCGCAATACTCCACAGGAGCGATCTCTCCGGCCTTCATATAATCCACGATGTAAGCCACAGAGACATTGCTGTCCCCGTCAGGGATCTCGATGAAGTGCCCGTTGCGCCGGGACAGCATCTGGACATAGTCCACACCGAACTCGGCCGCCAGCTTGACCGCGTCTATCCAGTCGTTGGAGTAGTCGTGGTAACGCTGGGTCGAGTTGAAGGCTATGCTGTCGGCGGCCACCACGTCCTCAACCTTGTCCGAAGACATCAATTTCTTGATTTTCTGAAGATTCGGAGAATCTTTCGGGATATTCATAAAACGGGCTTTGAGGATAGGACGCTCCAGTTTGAAGGACTCTTTGTGGGAGTCATAATATTCATCAACCTGCTTTTTCGAGACGGTGGTGTCGAGACGTTCGTTGATGTAGCGCTGCTCGTAGCGGTATCGCAGGAGCGACTGGCGATAGGCCTCAAGTTCCTTTGAGACATCCTTTTCCTCCTTGGACAGACGCTGTTGGGCGATGTCGAGGAAAGCCTTGTCCTTCACCCACGAATTGATGTAGAGGTTGGCAAGGTTCACGCTGTCCTCCGGAGAAGTGCCCTTGGGGATCACATCGTCGAGCTCGGAGCGATAGAGTTTATGGTCACCTAACCTGACGACCACCTCTCCGTCGTGAATCAACGAAGAGATGGCCTTGCAGGACGGCATCCCGGCAATGACAGCGGCTATGGCGAATATGCGAAACCTCTTGAGCATCACTGACTAACGTGAATAGTTAGGGGCTTCCTTGGTGATGGTCACATCGTGCGGGTGGCTCTCAAGGAAACCGGCGTTCGTGATGCGCACGAACTGGGCGTTCCTGAGTTCACCGACCGTGTGCGCGCCGCAGTAGCCCATTCCGGCCCTGAGTCCGCCGACCAGCTGATAGACAACCTCGGAGACGGTTCCCTTGTAAGGCACCTGAGCCACGATTCCTTCCGGAACGAGCTTCTTGATGTCGGACTCCATATCCTGGAAATATCTGTCCTTGGAACCCTGCTCCATCGCTTCGAGGGACCCCATTCCGCGGTAGGACTTGAAGCGGCGGCCGTTCATAATGATGGTCTCGCCCGGGGATTCCTCCGTTCCGGCGAGCAGGGAGCCGGCCATAATGGTGCTGGCACCCGCCGCAAGAGCCTTTACTATGTCTCCTGAATATCTTATACCGCCGTCAGCGATGACAGGCACGCCCGTCCCCTTGAGGGCCTCGGCGGCCTCCATAACGGCCGTGAGCTGCGGCACACCGATTCCGGCGATGATTCTTGTGGTGCAGATCGAGCCCGGTCCGATTCCGACCTTGACGGCCTTGACTCCGGCATCGGCAAGAGCCTTCGCTCCGGCGGCCGTGGCGACGTTACCGGCTATGATCTGGAAATCCTTGTAGGCGTCGCAGGCCTTCTTGATCATTTGAAGAACTCCCTCGGAATGGCCGTGGGCCGTGTCGAGAACCACAGCGTCGGCTCCGGCATCGATCAGCATACCGATCCTCTCCACGGTGTCGGACTTGATTCCGGCGGCCGCTGCGACGAGAAGACGACCCTTGCTGTCCTTTGAGGCGATAGGGTTGTCCTTGATCTTCATCAGGTCCTTGTAGGTGATCAGACCCACAAGCTTGCCGTCGTTATCGACAACAGGAAGTTTCTCGACCTTGCTGTGCTGGAGGATCTTCGTGGCGTCGGCCAGGGTAATGCCCTTAGGGGCGGTCACGATGTTCTCCTTTGTCATTACCTCGGAGATCGGCAGCTGCATATCCTCCTGGAAACGGAGGTCACGATTTGTGACGATACCGATGAGGAATCCGTTGGCATCCACGACAGGGATGCCACCGATGTGATGCTTCTTCATCATCGCCAGGGCGTTGCCCACCGTCGCGTCAGGGCTGATCGTCACGGGATCGTAGATCATCCCGTTCTCGGCTCTCTTCACGCGGCGCACCTGCTCGCACTGCTGCTCGATGGTCATATTCTTGTGAATCACACCGATACCACCAGCTCTCGCCATCGCTATGGCAAGATCGGCTTCTGTGACAGTGTCCATCGCCGCCGACACGATCGGGGTGTGGAGCTTGATGTCTGTCGTGAAATTTGTGGTGACATCAACGTCACGAGGAAGTACATCGGAATGTGCCGGAACAAGCAAAACGTCATCGAAGGTGAGGCCTTCAGGAATCTCTCGGTTAACAAACTTCGCCATTGTAATCAAATAAATTTGACAAATATAAGAATTTTCACGCAATAGTTGGTGTGGCGGAAGGGCTGTTCTGTCTATATGACCTCAAAAAAAATCCTCTTCCGGTCTGGCAGACATCCATTCCGACAGACAGGAGTTGTTCCCCTTTATCAAATCTTTGAATATAACCGCCCCTGCCACGTGTCACGTCCCTCCAGGCGTTTGTCCAGAAGGCGGAGGATCTCGAAATTCCGGACGAGTCCCCAAGGGGTGTCGTTCACGAAACGCGGAGGGACCTCTCCGGCGACCCGTTCGATGTAAAGGCCGGGGCGCAGACGTTCGAGGATGTCGGTGACGAGGTCAAGATATTCATCAAGCCCGGGACGGTAGAAGGCGGAAGGGGCGACGGCATATTCCTTTTCCATCGCTGTTCCTTTGACGATCTGGAGCTGGTGGAATTTGACGGAGCGCAGCGGGAGAGAGGAGATGAGACCGCACTGGTCGAGAAGCATCTCACGGGTCTCGCCGGGGAGGCCGAGAATGAAGTGGGCTCCGATGTCGATGCCTCTTTCGGCGGTCATTTCCACGGCTTTGCGGGCGCATCCGAAATCGTGGCCTCGGTTGATGTGGCGCAGGGTGGCGTCGTGGCAGGATTCGATGCCGTACTCTACCACCACTATGGGGGCGGTTAGGGATGACCCGGTCGCTTCGGCAGGCTCAGCGACCGGAGTGTTCAGAGTCTCGGACAGTACGTTCGGTCCCTGAGCCTGTCGAAGGGACCGCCCCGAAAAGGCGTTTTCCTCCAGTCCCTTCGACAAGCTCAGGGACCGGTGCCAATCACGGAGCACACGTCCTCCAGCCAAATCCGCCAGATAGTCAAGTTTCTCTTCATCAACACAATCCGGACGCGTGCCAATCACGATGCCGACCACATCCGGATGGCTCAACACCTCCTCATAAAGAGACTTCAGCCGATCCAACGAGCCGTAGGTGTTTGAATATGCCTGAAAATATGCCAGATAGTGCCTCGCCCTCGGGTAGCGCACCTTCTGGAACTCTATTCCTTCGTCAATCTGGGTCAGAAGCGGCTTGCCCGGTGTGCTGTAGCCAGGATGGAAGGCAGCGTTGTCGCAGTAGGTACACCCTCCCCTGCCCACGGTTCCGTCACGATTAGGGCAAGAGAATCCGGCGTCCAGAACCAGCTTTTGAAGCCGCTCACCGTACTTACGGCGGTAATAGCCGACAAACGAATTGTATCTTTTACCTTCTGAAAAATCAAACATATTGCAGCCTCTTATTACTTCATCTTTCGCAAGCTTTCCGTACGCTATCTTGTCCCTCGTTCACAGGTGGTTGTCCTCCCTCGCCTTATCACCTGTTCCTACACTGAATATCTTCCCACATAACACGCATCACTGAAAAGTACGACATATTCCTTGCAAAACTAATGAATTGTGAATATTTTTACAAGCCGGATTCATTACTGGCTCCGGAAGGAGAATATTAGAATCTGTTTTGATTTGTTTGTTTGAAGATTTTTCACCTCAAAGAACATTCAAACAAATCAAAACAGATTCTTAGAGTAAAAAACAAATGTCGATATGAACATATTCCTGAAAATTTTGTCTTCGGCGGCCGCGGTCGCTCTGTCATTCAATTGTGTCGCCTCGGCGCAGGAAGCCCCTAAGAAATGGGCTGTGGTCGAGTTTTCCGCCAACTTAATGCGTGAGGCTCCGGACTATGCGGCCGAACTTGGAGACCAGGCGTTGATGGGGACGGTGGTCGAGGTCTTGGACAAGTCAAGTTACTGGATCAAGATCAAGAGTCCGGAGCCTTACACGGCCTGGGTCAATGAGATGGGGTTGGTCCAGATGGATGAGAAAAAGCTTCAGGACTACCTTGAGGCTCCGAAATACATCTGCACCGCAGCCTTCACGCATATTTTCGAGAAGCCTTCGGAGGAATCACGGATCGTCTCCGATTTCGTGCTCGGAGATATTGTGAGGATAATGTACAGCGTCAAGACACACGCCGGAGGACGTTACAAAGGATATGAGGAGGGGCAGGCGGTCCTGAAGAAGAAATTCGTCGGCATCGTGCTGCCGTCCGGCAAGACAGGCTACGTTCCGGCAAAGGATGTGGCCGTGTTCTACAAATGGGCCAAAGACCGCAAGGACAGGACTTTAGCCGAGAATGACTTCAGGAAGGATCTTCTGGCCACAGGATACAGATTCCTCGGGGTTCCGTATATGTGGGGCGGCACGTCCATCAAAAACGTTGACTGCAGCGGATTCACCAGAAGCGTTTACTTCGCCAATGGCGTGCTCCTCCCCCGCAACGCTTCCCAGCAGGCAAGGATCGGAGAGGATGTGGGAATATTCAAGGATAACGGGGACGTTGACTGGAGCGGTCTGCTTCCGGGCGACCTTCTGTTCTGGGGCAAGGCGGCGACCGACAGCGCCAAGGAGCGGATCACGCACGTGGGGATGTACATCGGTGACGGCAAGTTCATCCACTCCGCCCAGGTCGTGCGCGTCAACTCGCTTGATTCCTCGGCAAGTGACTTTTACGACCGCAAACCGGTTCGTGCCCGCCGCATAGTCGGCCACATCGACGCTAACGGCTCCGGAATCATCTCCACCTTCCGCAGCCCGTTCTACTTTCCGCAGGATTAGCGCGTTAGTTTCTTACTATATCACATATCCACGAACAGACGAGCGAACTCTTTCACGCTATATTTCAGCGAATTACAGATTTCCGATCTCTAAAAACGACTGGCAGGATTCGCGATTGTCCTAAGTACCAGACGGTTAAGCACCACGTCCACCATACAGTGACACTACCCTAAGGAAAGCCACTGACAAAGCAGCCACGCCCACCCGACCGCAGCAGAACCTTGATGGATGATGCGAGGGAGGACGCAGTAAGTTGCAAAAAGATCCGGACGATCTTGATACCTTGGCTCTACCTTGAAGGGAGATCCATACCGAGAAACTTCAGGGCCTGCCACTCATCAGCCATAGTGTCACGGACAAGAATACTCACGAGATCGTTTTTCTCCTTGACGGGCAGGAGGAGAACATCCTTGACCCTGGTGACATATTGATGTCTGACAACATAATTCATCATCTGACCATAGGAAGTGTCCGGATTATGATGCCGTTCCTCCTTGATGTCATATTCACTGCCGGTGTTGGAGTTGATGGCAAGCAGCATCTTTTCCGGACTTCCATAATATGAGGATAGCCTGCCATATTCAATTACATTATAGGTAATGACAATGAAATCAACAAGTTGTTCCTTCTCTTCGGGAAACAGGCCCTCAAACATCCTACGAAGTTGAGGGTATCTAAGGTGGCTGCCCCGCGCATAGCATCCTTCAACCTCTTTGAGATCTTTACGCAATTTGACAGAAGCATCACGGCGCAACAACTTTTCCGAAAACGGATGATCTGAGAACGCATAGGCCAGAAAGTTCCATCGCCATCTGATCGCCTCCGGATGAATATTCCTCTCAACCGGATTGTTGTAAAGATAGGCGATGCTGGTTCTAATCTTTTTGTTTCCAATCTTCGGAGCGCTTCCGAATGGAGACTGGAACAGATGGCCGATGTTCGGGATCTTATAGTCAACGGTGTCGAGATTGTCACGGCTCCTCTGATCAAGATCTGACACCATACCTTTCGAGCCTCGTTTCAAGTCATCATAATACTCATAGGAAAACTTCATATTCACCATTCTCTCAAATTCGCTGAGCGCGGGCAGCTCCTGAGCCACAACCAATTGATGAATATGGTCGTACATCTCGCACAGTCCCAGCACTGTCACTCCGTACCGTTTGGCGCAGGTACAGAACACAGTGAAATAAACCAGACAATCCTCCAGACTGTAGAAAATCACAGAACCGTTCTGTGACCGTTGATAAATGTGGTTCGGTGAACCGGGCAGAAACTTCCTTCGCTTCATAACCTTCCCTCCTTAAAGTTTTACATAGTTGACTCGCATCGTTCTTTCCGGTAATTCGCGGATTCCAGACCAAAGAACGGCGCTTCACAAATATGGGAAATTAATCTCTGATTCGCAAGAGCGTGAACCGTAAAATATTATGGGTTCGTCACTTACAGATTGCCGATAGTCAATTTCAGAGGGTGGGATGCCATAAAGTGCTGAGATTCAATCTGTGGAACTTCACAATCTCAGTTTCAATCAATTATGGATTCCCGGGCTCTAAAAATGGATAGCGGGGGGTCATAATGCACTGAGATTCAGTTGGTGGAGCTTCACTCTCTCCGTTTCAATCGATTATAGATTTCCGGTCTTCCAAAAAGGAGGGCGGAATTATGGTGTTTATTCATTTACAGACAGTTGCAAATATCTCCTTCATCTCGTAGGCCCAATGTTACATAAAATAGGTTCGGTTCATCGACAGGGAAAAAGAGTTATGACACCCCTCCGGTCGTTTCGACAAGCTCAGCGACCGGAGGGGCAATGTGCTATGAGATTCGGGAAAGCGAATGGGAAAGACAATGCAAAGGAAGTCGCCAGAAAGATAGAGGGGAAATAACTGTAATGACAAGATGATAGATGGGAGGGAAGTGAACCAGAGCGGGTTAGTTGTCGGCGGCGAGGAGGGTGATTATGCGGTCGATTATGGGGTCGATGCGGGAGGCGGGGGCGAGGGAGTTGTTGGTCATTATGGAGAAGATGATGGTGTCGGACCTGGAGCCGACGGAAGGTTCGATGTAACCGCTGAAGCAGCGGACACCGTTCATCGAGCCGCTCTTTAGGTGAACGCGGGACTTGACGGAGGCGGGAGCTTCACGGAGACGGGACTCGTAGTGACGGCCACCTGGCTGACCTATGGTCTGGATATAGTCACCGAAAGCCGGGCTGTCCATCATCGCGGAAAGGAAACGGACAAAGAAGGACGGAGAGACGTAGTTGTGGCGGGCCAAACCGCTGCCGTCCACTATGCGGACATCATCAGTGCTGACACCGAGACTCTTCATCACCTCGTTCACTGCCACGTAGGAGGAATCGTAAGAGGCGGAATGATGGAACCTACGGCCTAAAGTCCGGAAAAGGGTCTCAGCGTAGAAGTTGTCGCTTTTCAGGTTTGTCTCACGGGCGATGCGCTTCAGGGACGGGGAATATGTCTGACCGAGCATATTCAGATTGTCCACTCCTGAGGCGTAAGAGCCATATTCATTGGAAGAGAGATTGGAGCGGACGCGGCCGAGACGGATGTCTGCTGGGCCTTCGGAGACAGGGATGCCGCTGGTTTTCAGATATTCACAGAAATAATGGGCGCAGGTGTAGGCTCCGAACCGGTTGCTGAACTCTTCGGTTCTGGGCTTGCGGTCGATGGCGAAGGAGCCTCGGATCTCAGCGTAAGGGAGGAACTCGGTGTTGAAGAGGTAAAGTTGGTCACCAGTGCCGGCGGGAGCGGTCCGACAGGGATATTCATACTTCATCCACGGGGTGTTCGGGAAGGAGACTGTGACGTTTACAGGCGAGCCGACCGAGGCTCCGGCGCTCACCTTGAAGTCCTGGGCGTTCTCGTAGAAACTGAGGCCGTTAAGTCCTGCGCCATAGGCGGTTCCGATGTCCTGATAGCTCCAGGTGTCGTGCTCCATCGGACCGTCGAAATAGCGGCCGTCGCCGATCACCTTGCCGTTGATTCTCTTGATGCCGGCTTTATCCAGGAAGGATTTCCACTGGGCGAAGAGTCTGGCGCGAGGGATCGCGATGGAGTCCTTCGAGGCGATTGTGGGGTCGCCGCCGCCTATTATGTAGAGGTCACCGTCGAGGATGCCGTCCTTGATCGTGCCGCTGTGGGCGATACGGGTGACATACTTGAAGTCGGGGCCGAGACGATGGATGGCCATTCCGGTGGTTATCAACTTCATAGTGGAGGCCGGGATCATCCTTTGGCCGCTGTTCCACGTGGCAAGGGTGTCACCACCTTCCGTGACGGCAAGGACTCCAAGGATGGATGATTTCAGTGCCTCGCTCCGGGAGATTGCCTCAATGTACCGCTGGGCTTTGGACTTGGCTTGTGGCTTCTTTGCGGAAGGTATCTGTAGTAAGGACGGCGCTTCGACAGGCTCAGCGACCGATAGGGTTGGTTTTGCGGTAGATGTTTCGATGAGTGGGGAGGAGGTCACTTCGGCAGGCTCAGTGACCGAAGTCGTGCGATCAATGGACAATGGGGCAGGAGCAACAGTCAAATATGATGTTGATGAACCATCCGGACACTGAGCCTGCCGAAGTGTCGCGGTCACAGGAATGACAGCGGATGACAATGCAATTGCGCTGACAAAGGCGCGAATGAATATTCCAAATCTCATAAGTACAAAAATAGTGTTTTATTACTAAATTTGCAGCGTATAAAACCGCTTATGCGGTACGAACTTGAATCAATTAGTTGTCATTGAATATGAAAAAGTGTGTTCTTGTGTCCGGCGGCGCCGGATTTATCGGAAGCCACGTTACCGTGGAGCTTATCGAGGCGGGCTACGATGTGATCGTGGCCGATAATATGTCTAACTGCGACGAGACCTGCTACGAGGGAGTCAAGAAAATCACCGGAAAGGAGGATATTCCTTTCGTCAAGATGGATTTCTGCGATCCGG
>CAVKYA010000019.1:13665-15272 GCA_963660255.1 Bacteroidaceae bacterium
ACGGTGAGCCTGAGAAACTTCCGGTGACCGAGGAGTCTCCGAGGCAGCCGGCCACATCACCTTACGGGAACACGAAGCAGATGTGCGAGGACATCCTGCGGGACTCCGTGAAGGCATATTCAAATGTCAAGGGCATCGCGCTGAGGTACTTCAATCCGGTAGGGGCGCACCCGTCGGCGCTTATCGGCGAGTTGCCGCGCGGAGTGCCGAACAATCTGGTGCCGTTCATCACGCAGACCGCAATCGGCAAGCGCGAGTGCCTCTCAGTCTTCGGCAACGACTACCCTACCCCGGACGGAACGTGCCAAAGAGACTTCATCGACATCGTGGATCTGGCGAAGGCGCACGTGTTCGCGGTGCGCAGGATGCTTGAAGGCAAGATGAAGAAGGAATATGAGATCTTCAACATCGGAACCGGCAAGCCACTGTCAGTGATGGAGCTCATCACCGCGTTCGAGAAGGCTAACGGACTGAAACTGAACTACAAGTTCGCACCACGCAGGGCCGGAGATGTTACCGCAATCTGGGCGGATCCGACACTTGCCAACAATGAGCTTGGCTGGAAGGCGGAGAGGTCAATCGAGGACACTCTGGCCGCGGCCTGGGCCTGGGAGAAGCATCTGGCCGGGAAATAATCCGCAAGGGGCAACATTTAGGCTCCACGTAAAAAAAATGGGGAAGGCCAACCGGTCTTCCCCAAATATTTTTCAGCAAAAGAAGCGGATTACTTCGCGGTCGCCTTGATGAGTTCGCTGAGTTTCTGATACATAGCGTCAGTCTTTTCAAGGAGTTCCTTGCGGATTCCGGCGTAGTAAGCAGCCTTTTGGCCCTTCTTGCCTTCCACTTTCGCGTTCACTTTGTCCCTGAGGTCATTGTAGAGTTTGACAGCCTCATCGAAGAGTCCGCCCAAAGCCTCATCGTCAGCTTTCTGGTTAAGCGCGCTGAAGAGGGAGCAATCATCGATGAAAGCTCCGATGACATATTCAATGTCCTTCTTGATGTCTCTAAGATTCATATCTCGTTTTGTTTAGACTTAAAACTTGGCGAATATACGCATTTTTTTTCGATTTACGAATATGGTTCCGGTGCTTCGGAGTTTCGGCAGGTCACTTCGACAAGCTCAGTGACCGATGGAGCGGATTCTGCGGTCAGGTACGGTTGGTGAGCTTGTCGAACCAACCGCGCCATAAGTATTGGTCACCCCCTCAGGGTCACTTCGACAGGCTCAGTGACCGATGGAGCAGGCTCAGCGACCAAGTGACCGGAGCGGCTATTTGAAGAGACTGCGGACGAGGGCGGGAACATCGGCGACCTTGACCACCTCGATACCCTGCGGTTTGAGATCCAAAGAGGCGAATGAAGAAATGAATATCTTCTTGAAGCCCAGGCGTGAAGCCTCGGAGACACGGCGGTCGATCTGGGCGACCGGACGGATCTCGCCGCTGAGGCCAATCTCTCCGGAAAAACAGTTGTCGGAAGGGATGGCGAAATCGAAGTTGGAGGACAGGACCGCCGAGATTACGGCCAGGTCACAGGCCGGGTCACTGACCTTGAGTCCGCCAGCCATATTCAGGAAAACATCTTTCTGTGCCAGTTTGAAGCCGGCC
>CAVKYA010000019.1:15581-18928 GCA_963660255.1 Bacteroidaceae bacterium
CCTTCGAACTGAAGAACCACATCCACAATGTGTTCCAGGATCTTCGGACCGGCGATGTAGCCTTCCTTGGTGATATGCCCGATCAGAATGACAGGGATGCCTGTCTCCTTTGCGAACCGGAGAAGGATAGCGGCGACTTCCTTGATCTGGGTCACAGAGCCCGGAGTCGAATCAACGGTCTGCGAGAACATTGTCTGGACGGAGTCAACGATCATCAAGTCTGGCTCGATCTCACGTGCCTGTGTGACGACATTCTCAATCAGTGTCTCGCTATAGATCTGACAGTTGGAGGCATCGCCACCCAGGCGATCGGCACGCATCTTGACCTGACGCAGACTCTCCTCACCGGTAACGTACAATGTCTTGAGTGACGGACAGCCGAGCGGAATCTGAAGGGAAAGGGTAGATTTGCCGATTCCCGGCTCTCCACCGATCAGGACGAGAGAGCCTTCCACGATGCCGCCACCAAGAATTCTGTCGATTTCCTCATTGTTCAGGGATAGACGAGCCTCAGAACGGGAGTCAATATCGTTCAGTTTCTGAGGCTTGCGGCCCGCTCCGGGGACAGTGTCCATCACGGCGGACTTTCTGGATCCTCCCGTCACGACTTTCTGCTCCACCATCGTGTTCCACTCACCGCAAGCGGGACAGCGGCCCATCCATTTGGGATATTCATTGCCGCAATTGGAGCAGAACCATACTGTTTTTTCTTTCATGCGTGTAATAGTTTATTCGTTCTGTGGTTGGTGAGTTTGTCGAACCAACTATGCGCCATTGGTGTTTGTCACTTCGACAGGCTCAGTGACCGAAATAGTGACTCAACGACCGAAACCGGACAACTTCCCAAAGATATACAATACGATTGTGGATGACAAAAAAAATTGCAGCATCTGGGTTTGACCCGGACACCGCACTAAAACCCTTTTTGAGGGAATCAACGGCTGAAATTACTCAGCTGTAGCAGTTGAATCGCAGCAAGCAGCGGTTGAATCGCAGCAAGCGGTTGTTGTGTCAGTTACAGCCTCTGCCTCAACAGCAGTCTCTTCTGTAGCCTCACCTTCAGCGGCCTCGGCCTTCTTCGCGTTGTTACCGCAAGCAGAAGCAGCTACCATAAGAGCTACAACTGCGAAAGACATAAATACCTTCTTCATAATAATTATAAATAAAAAACTATAGTTACTCTACTCACGTTTTTCAGACCGCAAAAGTACATAGTTTTCTGAAATTTACAATATTTTTTTATAAAATTTTCATCTAAATCGATTATCTTGGGAACTCGCATTTCTCCAGACCGATGATTTCACCGCTTACAATCTGAAAGCGAAGCGCCAGTCTCGGCACGTCACAAGAGCCTTGGAAGCCACAGGCACCGGGGTTCATAAAGAGAAAACCGTTCCGCTTGTCCCTGAACACTTGAGGAATATGAGTATGTCCGCAGACGAATATGTCAGGGTGATAGGAATCGAGAAGAGCCTTGGCCCGCAGGTCGTACATTGGCTGATGCGGATTGAAGGCCCAGTAACTGCCTCGGCGCAGACCGATGTGAGTCATCAAGATCCTCATTCCCTCACACTCAAAGTTCTGGAAGGCAGGATATTCCTGTCTCACATCAAGTCCGTCGCAGTTGCCGTGAACTCCGATCAAAGGTTTGAACGCAGCTATGTCCTTGGCACATTGGAGCGTGCCGAAATCCCCTGCGTGCCAGATCTGGTCCACGGGCTCCAGAAACTTCCGCACATCCTCCGCGAACACTCCGTGAGTGTCGGAAATCAACCCGATGTACATTTTAATTACAGTTTAATCACAATCTTCTTCTTGTAGAGAATCCACAGGAGGGTGAATATGATAGTGACGAATATGAGTGCCCATAGCAGAGAGGTATATTCATTTGCGCCAAAGTAGCGGCTCGGGGCGAACCCGAAGAAGCCGTAGCTCTTGGCTATGACTCCCGAGAACACAAACGCCATCAGGGCGTTCATACCCATAGCCTTGAATGGCACGAAAGGCTTTTCGTACCCCTTGACATCAAGCAGGTAGGCGAGGAAAGCCAGTGCGAGCATCGCCCAGCCTCCGGTGTAGAATACGTAGGAGACGGACCAGAGAGGCTTGTTGATCGGGATCCAGATGCTGAGAACCACTCCGAGGATGAGGGACAGGCAGCCATAGACAAACGTTCTGTTGACAACTCTGTCCGGAGAATAGTTGGTGGCCTGCTGGCACTTCGACAAGTTCAGTGACCGACTGGATGTAGAGCCGATCAGATTTTCGCCACCTTTGGACGAAGCCTCGTCGAGGGCAGACATATTCCTTTGCGAGCCGTGGATCATCGAGCCTATCAGGTAGCCGAGGAGGCAGGAGCAGGCCGCGGTCATCGAGCCGAGAACGCCTTCCGGATCGAAATCGGTCCCGTTGTAACCGTGGTAGCAATGGTTTCCGCCGACCAGCCAGGTGTCAATCCTCATCGAGACATTGCCTTCGAGGGTGAAGGCACCGGGCTCACGGCCGAAGATCAGTAATATTCCCGTGTAGGTAATGCAAAGCGTCGCGATCGCCGCCAGTATCTTTCCTGGCTTTTTAAGCCACAGGGCAAGGCAGCCGGCGATGACATACGCCATACCTATCCTTTGAAGGACACCGAATATTCGTTTATGCTGAAGCCAGTAGAGGTAGTTCTGCCCGAAAGACCAGGTCTCGTCGTGGAGCGAGGTCGGGAAGAATGGGTACAGGTTCAGCGCGAAGCCGACCAGAAAGATCAGAGCTCCTCTTTTCAACACCTTCAGATAAGCCTTGGCAGTCGTTTTCTCGTACTTCGAGAAGGAGAACGCCATAGCGCATCCCATACAGAAGATGAAGAACGGGTACACAAGATCCGTCGGGGTGCAGCCATCCCAACCGGCGTGCCGCAGAGGCGGGAATATGTACGCCCAGGTGCCCGGATTGTTGACGATGCACATAAACGCGACTGTCAGTCCTCTAAGGACATCCAATGATTCATAACGTTTTTTCATAGGCGCAAAGTTACTCTTTATTATCCAATGTTGTATCTTTGCAGTATGGAGATTTTCTATGCTTACGAAATAGAAGCCGGCCAGGCTCTTCTGGATCCGGACGAGAGCGCGCACTGCGTGAGGGTGCTCCGGCATCGTGTCGGGGACGAGATCACTGTGGTGGACGGCATCGGGAATATGTATCGTTGCCGCCTGAGCGATGACTCACCAAAAGGAGCCGTGGCGGAGATCCTGGAGACAGTTCCCGGATGGGGAGGGCATTCATATTCATTGAATATGGCTGTGTGTCCGACGAAAAACAACGACCGCTTCGAGTGGTTCGTGGAGAAGGCCACGGAG
>CAVKYA010000020.1:0-18689 GCA_963660255.1 Bacteroidaceae bacterium
GAATATTCCTCATAAAAATGAGGCAATTATAAAATATAATTCTTAATTTTGAGGTAGGCTTAAAAGCGGACATATAACAAAATGAAAGTAATGTCACCCCACAAATTTGCCATAAGGCGGAAATTCAACGGACATTCTTTCAGAGCATCATATTTAAACCGTTTTTCAGCATCTGAATATCACAAACATTTTAAAATAGGTACAATGAGAAAATTGCTTGTAATGCTTGCGCTCCCGTTGTTGGTCCTTTCAGCCTGCAGCGAGACGACAAAGGAGGAGATCGCGGATGTCCTCGTCATTTCTCAGGACAATGTCGCCTTCCCGATGGAGGGCGGAACCGCCACTATTTCCGTGGCCTGCCCGTCAGAATGGCACTCCGCCGTGTCGTGGTACTCCTCCGAGTCAGGTTCGTCCTGGATCACGGTCACAGACGGAGAAGACAATGTGACAATCACCGTCAGCGCCAACGAGACCGGTGACTCAAGAAAAGCTTCGGTGACACTTGAATCGGCCACCGGCAAAAAGGAGATCACGGTCTCACAGTCTTGGATTGGGTCTGTGCTGTCACTGAATGTCAACTGTCCTGAAAATATGGAACTTGACTCCGAGGGGGACAATTTTATGTTCTCTGTGGAGACTAACGATGAATGGAATGTCAAGTCAGACGCGTCTTGGCTGACGCTGAGCACTGATGACAAACTCGTCAAAGTGAGCGCGGCCATCAACGACGGCGCGCACCGCGAGGCAACAATCACTGTCACGGCATCAGCCGCCGGCGACTCTCAGAGCAAAGAAATCAAGATCTCCCAGATCTCACGCGACGAGAACCCCTACTTCCAGATGCTGGGCAGATTCGGACTTTACGCCGAGCGTTGGTACTACGGCGGCAACGCGATCAACGCTCCCGGCATAGGCACATACTGCACAATCGAGCAGAAAGAGTATGGCAAGACCTTCACCATCAAGAACTTGTTTGTAGAGGGCACCGAATATGAGGCTTCCTACGACAAAGAGACAAAGCAGATGGTACTGACGCTTGGTTCTCTGTGTCTCACCAGAACATTCGAGACTTCACAGACATACTATTATTATTTGGTGCAGCCGAGCATTACAAACAGAAATTTCGAGACCGGAATCCTTTACGGAACGTTAGGCACGGCCACAGACGGAATAGAAGACAACTGCCAGGCGATTCTCCTTGATGGATTCGACGAGGCGTACGGCTCTCTCGGGCTCATCGTCAGGGTTGGACTCAGCCAAAATATGGCAATGCTGAGCGATGTGTACTACGCTGACGGGAAGATGTATCTGGTAAGGCCCAGCCAAAACGTTCAGGATTAATCATTTCAAGACTTTAGAATATGAAGAAGACATTATATTCAGCATTGCTGGCCGTTTCTCTCTGCGCCTGCACGAAGGAGACGATCAACTACCAGAACCCGGTTCCGGGAGAGAACGGAACTGAAGCCAACGCCACATTGACTGTCGCCTCAAGAAACACCTTGTTCACATCCGAGGACGACACCAATGCCAGCATCGCCTTCAAGAGTCTGGGAGGGAAGGTCGTATTGGACGTGAACACCAACACCGAATGGACCTACGAGATCGCGGGAGACAGTTTTGTCAAAGCCGAAAAGGATGAGGAAACAAACGTGCTTACCCTCTCCTGCGACCAGAACAAGATAGAGAAGAAACTATCGGCGACAGTGACAATCAAGGCCGGAGACAAGACCGCCACCATCACCGCCACCCAGAACGCCTACGGAACCGTGGAGATCGTCGCATCAGAGAACAATTTCCACCTTGCGGCCGTGGGTGAGCTCACGGCCTCCTTCGAGGTGACATCGACCGATCCTGACTGGACATTCGAAACCTCGGGCTGCGAATGGATGCTCGTCACCAAGAACGGCAACACCATCAACCTCAGCGCATATCAGAATGAGGAATATACCGACAGGGACGTGAAGTTCACTCTCAAGGCTGGAACCGGAAACAAGGCGGTCACGGAGACAATCGATGTGCTTCAGGACAGAGCCGCCTTCATCACGCCTTCTGTCTCGACAGTTCCTGTGACACCGTTCTCCAACGAGGCCAAGGAAGTGGAGGTCAACGCTAACTTTGACTGGGAATATTCCATCTCAGGCAACGAAAGCGGCTGGCTGACAATCGAGAGGACTGAGAATGGTCTCAAACTCATACCTACGGCAAACTCAGGGGCTGAGTCAAGAACCGTGAAGATCACAGTCACAACCGGTGATGGAAAAGAGAACATCGACACCAAAGAGATCACAGTCTCACAGCCGGGAATCGACACCCAGGCGTTCATCATCGGCCTCAATGTGACGAAATCTCCTTATGAATCTGCCATCCCTGTAAGCGGAGTGACTCCTGGAGCGACGGTTGACTGGGGAGACGGTACGACGGATATCGTTGAAACGGATTATCCTTCCCACACTTACACGGATCCGGGATATTACATCGCATCATTCAAAGGCAAGGCAACCGGAATCGACGCATACTCAAAACTTACCGCAGACCAGAGGATTCAGATCAACGAGGTTTTCAGTTGGGGAAATCTGGAAGTGGAGACAATGAACCGCGCTTTCTACAACTGCGACAGCCTTAAGAGGATTCCTACCGATGTCGTCGGCTCGTTCGCGAAGACAACGACCTTCAAGGAGGCGTTCAGCAATTGCCAGCTCCTTGAGACGATTCCATCCGGTCTTCTGAGCAAGGCAGTGGAGTGTGAGTCGATCAACTCCATATTCATCTACGGATACTCTATCAAAGAGATTCCGGCGGATCTTCTGGCCAACTGTCCTAAACTCACAGACGCCACGAGTGCTTTTGACGGATGCAGGCTGGTCACACACATTGACAAGAATCTGTTCGCGCACAATCCGGAGCTTACTATCTGCTCCTCCACTTTCGCAAGAATGCACAAGCTCCAGTCGGTTGATGAAGATCTGTTCGCGAACAACCCTAAGATCACGACTTTCAACGCCGTGTTCAGCGCCGACAGCGCCTTGACTTCCATTCCTGCGGGAATATTCAGGAACCAGCCTGAATGCACATCGTTCAGAATGGCGTTCGTGGCCACTGGCATCACTGAGGTTCCGGCCAATCTCTTCGCAAACAACACAAAGTGTACGACCTTTCAGATGACTTTCAACAAGGCCAGGATCAAGAGCATCTCTCCAGACATATTCAAAGGTTGCGCGAATGTCACTAATTTCTCATCGTGCTTCAATGGCTGTGAAGAGCTGGAAAGCATTCCTGCGGACCTGTTCAAAAACTCCGGAGCACAGGCTAATGTGAAGACTAACGGTATGAATATGGTTTTCCAAGGCTGCATATCCCTCACTGAAGTGCCGGAAGGCCTGTTCGATGGATTCACGGCCATTAACCAGTTCACCAGCGTGTTCAATGGTTGCACCTCATTGAAAAAGATCCCTTCCGGACTGTTCAAGGATCTGAAAGCCGTGAAGACTTTCTCTAATGTATTTCTGGACTGTACGTCTCTTGAAGCCGTACCGGAGGGTGTGTTTACAGGACTCTCCAATGTCACGTCTTTGGCCGGAGTTTTCCAAGGCTGCACCGGAATCACGGAAGTCGGGGACAACATTCTTGCAGACTGCTCGTTATGCACGAACATATCGAATCTTTTCAAAGGTTGCGTCAATCTTTCCAAGGTTTCCGAGAATGCTTTCGCAGGTGCCACGAAAGTAACTAGTATCTCAGGGCTTTTCAGCGGCTGCACAAGCCTCAAGAGCGTTCCGGAAGGAATATTCGCTCCTTTGACAGCGGTAACGACAACCAGCGATATATTCGCTTCTTCCGGAATAGAATCCGTTCCTGCAGGATTGTTCGCGAAAAATACATCGACGACCACATTCCTGAACGTGTTCAGCGGATGCGAGTCCTTGACTAGTCTGCCGGACGGTCTGTTCGCGAACAACAGCAAGGTGAAAACATACCTGACCGCCTTCAAGAACTGCACTTCCCTTTCTTCTGTTGGTAACATTTTCGGGACAAACTCAACCAGCAGTCTCACACTTGAATCGGCTTTTGAGGGCTGCATTGCCCTGAACGCTATTCCGGCCGGATTTTTTGACGGACTCACCGGAACAACCTCATTCAAGAAAACATTCTACGGATGCACATCCTTGAAGACAATCCCGGAGAATTTGTTCTCAAAGAACATTAACGCCACGACCACAGAAAGCTGTTTCCAAAACTGCTCATCACTGCAGGCCGTGCCGGCAGGACTGTTCGGAACAACCACCAAGTTGAAGACCCTGACATCGATGTTCTCAGGCTGCTCATCACTGGCCACGATCGCGGCTGACGCATTCAGCGGAATCAATGCCACGTCCGGCACGATGATGAACATATTCCTGAACTGCACCAGTCTCAAGGAGGTTCCGTCAGGTCTGTTCAAGAACAACGCCAAGATCACATCCTACAACTATGCGTTCAAGGGTTGCACTGGATTGGAGAAAGTAGGCTCCGAAATCTTCAACTGCGCCAACGGAGCGACCTCGATCAACGGAGTGTTCTCAGACTGCTCATCGCTGAAAACTGTCGGAGACAACATCTTCCTCAATCCGGAGAAAGTAAGGTACATCAACAACATATTCCAGAACTGTGGCTCTCTGGAGTCTGTGCCGGTGGGAATGTTCGACAAGTTCGTCGCTTTGACCAGCGGAATCTCAGCGTTCGACGGTTGCGTCTCGCTGACCGGGGAATCTCCTTACACAGAGTTCAATGGCGTGAAGTACCACCTCTACGAGAGAACTGCCGAGACCAAGGACATCACCGGATTCGCCGCATTGGCGAACCTCAAGGCTATGTTCCAGGGATGTACAAAACTCACTGACTATGACCGGATTCCAAGTGTCTGCAAGTCTGCCGAATAATTTTCAAAACGCTTAAGAATATGAAACTGAAATATATCATACCGATGATTCTGGCGGCCGGAATGGCGGTCGGATGCACGGAGACCACAAAGGTTGATCCGGCCGCCTATCAGGCTCCCCTGTTCCTCCAGCCTTCCGACACCAAGATCGTGTTTGACAAGGAAGGCGGAAAGGCTCTTGTCACGATGGCGACCAACGCCGCGAACTGGAGCTACACCGCCCAGTCAGGCGACTGGTTCGCTATCAGCGTTGACGCCGACAGCTGTCTCGTTGTGGAGGCTCAGGTAAACAACGGTCCTGTAAAGACTGATGACATCAAGGTTACGGCCGTCAGAGGCGATGAGTCCAAGGAGGTCTCGCTGAAAATCACCCAAAGGTCCGATGACGCGACAGATCTCAGCGCGGCAGGAACGGCTAACTGCTACATAGCACACACTAACAGCTCTTACAAGTTCCGTTCTGACATCAAAGGCAACGGAGGAAAGGACGGCAACACAAAATACATAGAGACAGAGGGACTTGAGATCAAGGATGCCGCCTACGCCGAACTGTTGTGGGAGGCCAGGAACGATGGCGACCGCACGATGTCATACGAGATCATCAACGGAACCCCGACCTATGGCAACGGCTACATCTCATTCTCGACCGGAAGAAGCGAGGGTAACGCCCTCATCGCCGTCAAGAACGCCAAGGGCAAGGTGCTTTGGAGCTGGCACATCTGGGTGACCGACAATGAAGTCACCTCACACGACCACATCGGGCCTGAAGGCAATGTCATCGCCCAGATTATGGATCGTAACCTGGGTGCTCTCAACAACACCCCGATGGACATTGACAACAGGGGGATGATCTACCAAATGGGAAGAAAGGATCCGTTCATCCCTTCACGTTCACCTTACGCTGACTACAGCGGCATCACCGACTATGAGAACTCGAAGGACTATTGCGACAACAAACCGGAATGGAACAAGCAGAACAAGGAAGTAGGTGACGGCACCGGTGAGTGGGAGATCGACTCCAAATTCAAGGCACAGGCGGCGTTCTCCGCTCCAGGCAATGTTCCGTTCGCGACGGAGCATCCTATGAGATTCCTCGTAAGTTACTCATCCTCCGGCTACTCTTGGTACATCAGCTCATCGGATAAGGACAGCGTGCAGCCTGGGCTTTGGGGCGAGGAGAAGACCATTTTCGATCCTTGTCCTCCAGGCTACAGAGTGCCGGGAAAGAATATGTGGGGAACCTCGATCGGCAATGAAAGCATCAGGACAGGAGGCAGACACAGTGATTACGACGAGACCGGGATCAGCAATGATTTCCTTTGGAATGCAGAGAAAGACTGCGGCCGTGTCTGGAGACAGACCGGGGATTTCTATCCGATGGTAGGAAACATCTACCCATCAGCGTACTCGCTCCCGGGAACAACGCCTTACAACTACGCCAGCGGACAGACATTCTATCTGACAAGTCAGGAGAAGACGTTTGACACCGACTCGGACAAAAATCAGAACTGCGCCCATTATGTGGCGGCGTTCAATGGATATTGGGCGGCCTACGAGACCAGGGCGCAGGTCTATACCGGCCAGGTAAGATGCGTGAAGGAATAACGCTTCGACAAGCTCAGCGACCGGAAAAAAGCTGCACTGGTAAAGTAAGTAGAAAGAATAAACATTCAACAAACTATTAATGAAAGACAGATTCTTGAAAATCGCTCCGCTGCTCATAGCGCTGGCGGGGTGCAACGGAATCGGTGGAAATGACAACAATGGGCCTGGGTCGGAAGACAGCGGGCCTATCGTTGTCTTTTCACCGGATGCGGCCATCCAAGGCGAGATCATCGTGAAGATGAAGGCCGAGGCCGCTGACGAGACAGTAACAAGGGCCGGAGGCATCACATCGGGCAACACCCAGATCGACAGGGTTCTGATGAATGTCGGCTCTGTCAGCTTCGAACGCCTGTTCCCTGCGTGCGGACGGTTCGAGGCACGTACCGAAAAGGAAGGCCTGGACAGATGGTTCATTGCCAAGTACGATGAGACCATCCCTGCGAAGGAAGTGGCGAATATGCTCTCCGGATGCGACGGGGTGGAAGTGATTGAATATTCCATACCTACGGCCGCGGCGGCATATTCAAAGGCCACGGTTGCTGAATATGAAGAGCCGGTCGCTACGGAGGCATATTCATCTGCAAGGAATATTCCGTTCCCTTTCAATGAGAGTGTCCGCTCGCAGAGGATGCAGTGGCACTACAACAACCCGGGCAACGTTTACGCCAACTCGACGGTTGTGGGGGCAGACGCTGATGTCTATGCGGCCTGGCAGCTTTGCACTGGCGATCCTGATGTAATCGTGGCTGTGGTTGACCAAGGTGTCAAATACGACCACGAGGATCTCGCGGTGAATATGTGGGTCAACCAAGGAGAGATCCCGGGAAACGGAATCGATGACGATGGCAACGGCTACATCGACGATGTGAACGGCTACAATTTCACCGACAACAACGGAACCCTGACATTCTCGGCCGAGAATATGCACGGAACGCACGTGGCTGGCACAATCGCAGCTGTCAACAACAACGGTGTCGGGGTGAACGGCATCGCGGGAGGCTCAGGCAAGGGCGACGGTGTCAGGATAATGTCCTGCGAGACGCTCGGAAGTTCAGAGTCAGGCAACTCCGGCGGAGGTCTCGGCGCTCAGGTGAGGGCCATCAAATATGCGGCGGACAACGGTGCGGTGATCTGCCAGAACAGCTGGGGGTACACAGCCGGAGCCTTGTCTAAAAACGACTGGACCAGAGGCAATTACTCCGCACTCGCCGAGGCCATTGCCTATTTCAAGAAATATGCTGGCCTTGACGAGAACGGCAATCAGGAAGGTCCTATGGCCGGCGGAATCGTGATTTTCGCGGCCGGCAATGACGCTTCCGATGAGTTGTGCTATCCAGCGTCCGATCCTGGAGTAATCAGCGTGGCTTCCACATCCTGGCTCGGCACCCCGTCATATTTCACGAATTACGGCAAATGGGTAAGCATTTCCGCTCCGGGCGGTGACCTGTCTCTGAACTCCACCTACGGAGGGGTTTACAGCACAAGTGTGGCCGAGGACGGCGGATCCGCATACGAAGGGATCAACGGCACATCTATGGCGTGCCCTCACGTCTCCGGAGCCTGCGCCCTTGCGGTCAGCTGGTACTACGGAGCCGAGAAAAAGAAAGGCCTGACAGGAGAGATGCTCAAGGAAGCGCTGCTGTCAAGCGTAAGACCGGTGGATCCATATTGCGAGGCACCGTATTTCGGGAATATGGGAGCCGGCTCACTTGACACTTACCAACTTTTACTGGCGGTCAAGAAAGTCGCTCTGATTCCTGACATCACCGTGGGCAAGGGTGAGACCAAGACAATCGACCTGTCTGAATATTTCTTCAAGACCGACGTTCTTGTCTATACGGTCTCCGACACCGGCATCGTGGAAGTCAGCCTCAAGGACAGTGTAATGACTGTCAAAGGTGTAGGCAAAGGCCGCACGGTCATCAAAGTCACCGACGGAAACCAGTCTGTAAGAACCATTAACGCTACTGTGGAATGATTATGACTTCAAGAAATATGTTGACAAGAACAGTGGCCGCGATGACGGCTGCCGTCTCAGCGATGCTTCTCTTCGCCGGATGCGGTTCCGAGACAAAGGAAGAAACCCTGAGCGAGTCCCTTAAGGCTCCAGAGGCCAAGGTGAGCGAAGTCACCGTGTCAAGTTTCCGGCTGGACTGGGAAAAGGTCTATGGAGCGGCGGGATATTCCTACAGCCTTGACGGGGCGAGTGTGGAGAACACCACCGGTCTGTCCCTTGAGTTCAAGGGGCTCGAAGCGTCCAGGGAATATGTCGTGACCCTTCAGGCCGAACCGGCCGAGGACAGCGGCCTTACTCCTTCCGAACCTGTGTACATCCACGTGCGCACTTCTGAGACAATCCGGCTGGACAAACCGGAGATCACAATCGGAAGCACATACGCATCCAAGACCATCGTCAGCTGGAGTGTGATTCCGGGAGCCGCTGAGTATGAATATTCAGTCGGCGAGACTTCCGGCTCGACCTCTGAGAACCGCATCTCGCTCTCGAATCTGGACAAAGGCCAGGACTATATATTCACTGTAAAGGCAATTCCGGCGGAGAACAGCGGCAGCGAGGCTTCCGAGACCGCGGAGGCAAGGTTCACTACCTCAAGCGAGGATGTTCCGGCGCTTCTGATCGTCCCGACGCAGGCTCTTGCGGACGCTGTGGTATTCGATGTGTACGCCACTCCGGACGCGACATATTACTACGATGTTGTGTCCGCCTCCACCAGAATGCAATATGATGACGAGACCATAATCAGAACCTACAGGAACGCCATCATTGAATATGCCAAGAGCAAGGGCATCAGCCTTCAGCTCGCTATGGCATCGGTGCTCAAAGTCGGGACAAACACCATCGGTGTCTCAAGCCTGGCCTCCGAGATGAGCTACGACATCATCGCTTTCGGAATGGACTACAACGGCAATGTCACTTCCGGACTTTACTCAAAACGGATAACCACCACGGCCACGGGCTGGTCATCCGGCCCTAACTACGGCGGGAAGGACTGGTTCAACCAGCGTTTCTACATCACAAACGCCTACTCCGGACTCACCGGCTACGGATGGACAAACTCCGTCTGGACCACTTGGAAGGGCAAGGATGTGCAGAGTGTGCGTTACCGCCTTCTTCCGACATCCACGTTCACAAAAGTGTTCAGCGACCCTTACGACAAGGAGGCAGTTAAGGATTTCCTCAGAGATCCTTCCTACAGCTACGCCGTCCAGCCGGAATACCTGACACTTCTCAATTCGGAAAACGGCTACAACTCTGTGACTCCAAGCAATCCTGGAGTCTCCTACACGATGTCCGCCCTCGCCACATCATTGACTGGTGAAGAGGAGCTTACCGTCAACTCCATCACGACCAAGACAACAAGCGAGGCCTACACTTGGTTCTCGCTCGCCGCGCTGGTCAACGAGAGATACGGCCCGACATATTGCAAGATGGCCTGCGTGCTGAAAGGGGTGGGCATCGAGTCCGCCAAGCTTCTCGTTGTGAAGTCATCCGCTTTGGCCGATATTCCGGAATCCTCCTATCCCGCGCTTGTGGAAGACAAAGGCAACAATCTGGACGCCGCGTATATCGACTACATCAACGGGGACGGTCTGGCGCTTCTGATAAACGTTGAGCCGCAGACATCCTACACCGCATTGGCAACCGTGGTGAACAAGGCGGGAGACAAGCTGACCAGACATTCTTCAGTGACCACAAGCGCCACCTACGGGACAACGTCGTCCGCAAGGACAAAGGCCGTCGCAAGCGTGGATAATCTGGCCGCCAACGCCGAAGTGGTCTCCATCGGAATCAGGCTGGACGGCGTGGAGGCCATCCCAGCCCCGACCGCCGGTGCCGCAACGGAAGACCTGTGGACAATCATCCATAATATGAATATATTCGGAACAAATTATGAAAAATAGCATAAAGAGAACAATCACCGCCTCTTTGCTGGCCTTTTTCTTCGCTCTGGTCTCAAACGCACAGAACATCAATGTGAAAGGAACGGTCAAAGACAGCGGCAACAATCCCCTGATCGGAGTCGGGGTCTTCATCGAAGGCACGACGGTCGGGACCGTCACGATGGATGACGGAACGTGGACCCTGTCCGGAATCCCGTCCGACGCCGTACTGACATTCTCAAGCATCGGCTACGTCACTCAGAAAATCAGCGTGGCCGGGAAGACGGTGATCGACATCACCCTTCAGGAGGATGTTATTGACGATGAGCTTGGAGAAGTGATGGTCGTGGCCTACGGAACGGCGAAGAAGAGCAGTTTCACAGGTTCGGCCTCCGTCGTGAAAGGCGACGAGCTTCAGAAGAGAGTCACCGGCAACATCACCAAATCCATTGAAGGTACGGTGGCCGGACTTCAGGTCACCTCCGGCGGCGGACAGCCTGGCGAGGGAGCTTCGATTATGATCCGAGGCATCGGCTCGATCAACGCCGTCTCCACGCCTCTGTACGTTGTGGACGGAATCCCTTACGACGGATCCCTCAGCGCCATCAACCCGGCTGACATCGAGTCCCTGACCGTGCTCAAGGACGCTTCGGCAGGAGCGCTTTACGGAGCGAGAGGTGCCAACGGAGTCATCGTCATCACCACCAAGAAAGGCAGCGGAGAGCGCTCGGTTGTCAGCTACAAGGGCAGCGCGGGCATCGCCTCACGTTCCCTTAAACGCTACGATCTGGTAGGGATGGAAGATTTCATCGAGTTGACCTACGAGTCCCTCAGAAACAGCGCAAGGTACAGCACAGGAATGGATTTCGAGGGTGCCAGCGCCTACGCCGCCGCGAACCTTGGCCAGACCATCGGCGGTCTTAAGAATCCTGAATATTACAATCCGTACAAGAACTACACTTGGTCAACCCTCATAGATCAAAGCACTGGCAAGATCAAGGATGACGCTGCCGCCGCATGGAACGAGAACTGGATGGACGAGATCAGCGACAACGCCGCACTGCGCACGGAGCACATCTTCTCCGTGAACGGAGCGACCGAGAAGATCAACTACCTCATCTCGATGGGTTACTACAAGGAGAACGGTATCCTCCAGAACACGGACTTCAACCGCTACACGGGAAGGGTCAACGTGGACTCACAGGCAAATTCCTGGATGAAGGTCGGAATGAGCGCGAACTACTCGCACACGAAGGCCGACTACCAGAACTTCTCCGGCTCGTCCACTTCCAACGTCTGGTACACGGCTCAGTTTATGGCTCCTGTGTACCCAGTCTATCTCAAGGATATGGAAGGAAACAACGTCCTTGACGAGTCCGGAAACCTCCAGTATGAATATGGTGACGAGGACGACAACGGCTACGCCAACCGTCCTACGGCCCAGGGATTCAACTCAAGGGCCGAGCTCTACAACAACAAGGCGTACTATTACCGCAACACATTGTCGGCCAGGTCATATATTACTTTGGGGACAACCAAGAAGGATGCCCTGCTCTACGGCCTGAGACTGACCGCCAACCTCGGTACAGACTTCAACGACTACCAGCGCACGATCACGAACGACAAGTACCACGGCAACGCCGCAGACCAGGGTGGTCGTCTGAGCAAGACAAACACCCGCACGCTCAGCTACACCTTCAACCAGATCGTGAACTACGACCGCACGTTCTCCGACCACGACATCAAGGTCCTGCTCGGTCACGAGTACTACCGCTACAGATTCAACTATGCGATGGGAGAGAAGACCGGGATTATGGACGGAATAGATGAACTCGATCCGGCGGTCACAACCTCAGGAAACTCCAGTTACTCGAATGACTACGGAATCGAGTCCTGGTTCACCAGACTGAACTATGGATTCAGGAACCGCTACTATTTCGACGCCAGCTGGCGTACCGACGGTTCATCAAGATTCTACAGGACAGACCGTTGGGGTAATTTCTGGTCGGTCGGAGCGTCCTGGAGGCTGTCTCAGGAGAAGTTTATGGAACGGTTCTCATCCTGGCTCAGCAACCTGACGGTCAAGGCCTCCTACGGAGTTCAGGGCAACGACAACCTCGGAACCTACTACGCCTGGCAGGGTCTGTACGACTACACCTGGGCCAACGGCACCGAGGCCGGAGCCTTCGCCTCAAAGCTTGAGAACAAGGCCATCACTTGGGAGAAGAACGGCAACCTCAACGCCGGAATCGAGGCCTCCCTCTTCGGCGGAAAGGTGACTTTCACTGCTGAATATTACAACCGCAACACCCGAGATATGCTTCTTGAGAACCCTCTGGCCATCTCGACCGGATTCACAGGCTATGACGCTAACGTTGGCTCGATGAGAAACCAGGGATTCGAGTTCTCCGGAAGGGTGAACATCATCGACAGGCCGAACTTCAGGTGGGACGCCAACGCGATGGCCTCGCTGAACCGAAACAAGGTCACGAGCCTCACCTCATCACAGGACTTCATCAGCGCCGGTGCCTCTGTCATAGAGGTCGGCAGACCGATCTACACCTTCTACCTCTCCAAGACCGCTGGAGTCGATCCGGCCACCGGAAAGCGTCTCTACTACGCCTACTGGAAGAGAGGTGTTGACGAGAACGGAGCCATAAGCAACGTCAAATGTGATGAATATGTCACAGACAACGTCTCGCTGGCATCCTTGAGCAAATACTATATGGGCAGCCGTGAGCCTGCCGTGTCCGGAAGCTTCGGATCAAGCTTTGTCATATTCAAGAACATCGATCTCTCCTTCCTGACCACCTGGTCAATCGGAGGGAAGGTCTATGACGGGCTATATTCAGGTACAATGAACGTCCAGTACGCCGGCAACAACTGGCACAAAAATGTGCTGCGCAGATGGCAGAAGCCGGGCGATGTGACGGATGTCCCTATGGTAGAGATCGGTGGATCAGCTCCGGCCAACGACACGGCGCTCATCAACGCATCGTACTTCGCCATCAAGAACATCACACTGGGCTACACCTTCCCGAAGAAGTGGCTCTCGAAGCTGGACATCAGCTCGCTGAGGCTGTTCGCCACTGCGGACAACATCGCGATGTTCAACCATCTTGACGGAATGGATCCACAGTACAACTTCACGGGAAGCGTGTCGTATTCCTACACCCCGTCAAGGGCAATTGTGGCTGGCATTGATATTCAATTCTAAGTGATAGTCTTATGAGAAATAAATTATATATTCTTGCGGCTCTAGCAATCGCGGCGGTTTCCTGCGACAGTGATATGCTTGAGTTCAATCCGACAGATTCCGGTTCCGGAGAGGAACTGATGAGAGAGGCTTCCACAGCCATCACCTCCATCAACGGAATCTACCGTTCGATGTGGACAGCCGGTTGGTCAACCTCTGGCAACACGCACCAATGTTTCGGCATCGCCGCCTACAACCTTGCTATGGACGTGATGGGCGATGACCTGATTATGCAGTCACAAGGAAACGGCTGGTTCTGGTACGACCACGTTTACAACGTCAAGAACCAGTACACATCCTCGGCGTTCAGGTCTTACGATGTCTGGTACGCCAACTACAAATGGATAGCCAACGCCAACAGCGTGATCGCGGCCAAGGAAACGATGGGAGGAAGTTCCGCAGATGTGTCCTACGTAGTCGGACAGGCCTATGCCATCAGAGCGCTCTCCTACCTCAACCTTGCGACCTGGTTCGCCAGGGCTCCTTACAACCCGATGACAAACAGGTACCGCTGGAGCGATCCGGGAGTTCCTGTCTACACAGAGCCGACATCCATCAGCACCGAGGGCAAACCAAGGGAGAACCTTGAGGTCGTTTACAAACAGATAGACTCCGACATCGACTCCGCCATCGTGCGGCTTGGAAAGGGAGCCATCTCAACCTTGAACAAAGGCAACAAGTCACACATCAATGAATATGTCGCATTAGGTGTCAAGTCACGCGTCTGTCTGGCCGAAGGTGACTGGGACGGTGCCTACAAAGCCGCATCCAGAGTCATTGACGAAGGGAATTACGAGATCGGTGGCGAGAACGAGCTTATGGGTGGAATGAACTCCATCGGCAACGGTGATGTGATGTGGGGCGCCGGCATCGAGAACTCAGAGCAGTCAGGAGCCTACGCCGGATTCTTCACCCATATGGACAATATCGACGGAGCCTATGCGAAGTCCGCCCCGAAACTGATCAACAAGCAGCTCTACAACCACATCGGCTCTGGTGACATCCGTCTCAGATGGTGGGATCCGACCGACAAGGAATCCCCTTACATCTCAAAGAAATTCGCGTTCTCCAACGTCCAGTCCTGGCTCGGAGACTACATCTATATGAGAGTCGAGGAAATGTACTTCACCGCCGCCGAAGCCGCCCTCAGGCTCGGAAACCAGGACGAGGCCCGCGACCTGATGAACAAGGTGATGGCAAAGAGGAACCCGAAGTACAACGCCTACAATTATTCGGGAACCCACCTTGGGGCGACAACGACGACGTGGACCGGCTCACTCCTTGAGAACATCCTGATCCAAAGAAGAGTGGAGCTTTGGGGAGAATACGGCCGCATATTCGATGTGCGAAGGACCGGCCAGGGGATCGACAGACGCACCGAGGATGGCTTCTCGGAGGAATGCATCTCCGCTATGAAACGGAACGGCATCAACATCACGAACGCCGACACCTATGACTGGGTGCTGACCATTCCTAAGGACGAGCTTGACGCCAACCCTAACATCAACGAAGAAGATCAGAACCCTTGATAGAATTCAGAGACAATGAGATACACAAAGATATTATTAAGCATTCTGGCCACTTCCCTGCTCGCCGCCGGCTGCGGTAAGGAGCAGGAAGGAACCATCTACAAGCCAAGCGCTGACGACGCAAAGGAAATCCATTTCATCCAGTCGTCCCTTACCAAGGAGTTTCCGCAAGGCAGCAAGTCAGGGACCTTTGAGATAGAGATCGCCAGACCGGGCAACAAGGGAACGTTGTCAGTCGGACTACAGAAAAAAGGCGAGAACGAAAGCGCTTTCAACATCCCCGAGACTGTCACACTGCCTGACGGCAGCTATTCGGTCTCAGTCCCTGTCGAAGTCAACCTTAGGCAGCTCCTGACCGGATCGACGCTCAACGCGACCATACTCATAGGCGACCGCCAGGAGGAGACCGGAACAGGAAGCGCCTACGTGACGCAGTTCTCCGACAAGATCAACCTGTCAGTGTCCTTCGCCCTCGAATGGGAGCCATACTACAGGACCGATGAAAGCGGGAACAAGGTGCAGCAGACAGCCACCTACACCTACAACGCCTTCTACACCGGACGTGACAGCGGCCTGAAAGTGGAAAAGGCCGTCGGAACCAACATATTCAAAGTTGATGACTGGGCCAGCGGAGTGTCATTCAAGTTCATTCTCAACGAGGACAACACCTGCACCGTGCCTTCGCAGTCGATAGGCTACTACAATTCCAATTACAATGAATATGTCAAGGTCTCCGATATGGCGGAGTACACCGGCAACAAGGCCGCGTACAACTCGTATCCTTGCACCTACGACGGCAACGGCAACTTCTCGTTCTACCTGATCTATTTCGTCTCAGCCGGCTATTTCGCCCAAGGCAACGAGACGCTCACCTTCAACGGCAACGAGGACAAGACCCCGGTGGTAGAGATTTCTTTCGATGGAATAGAGACGACCGAGACAGGCTTCAAGGCCCCGAGACTTTCATTCAGCAAGAATGAATATACCAGGTTCTACAAGGCCACTGTCGTCAGCGGAGACATCACCGAGGACTCAGCAAGACAGGAAGAGATCAGAAAAGCGTTGGAAGCCGACAGAAAGCCGGGAAGCGCCCCTGTGGTCACGTTGTACGACGACAGTTCAGACCTTTGGAATGTCGGCTCAGGCAACTGCACGGCGGTAGCCTTGGCCTACGACTCCACCTCGACTTCCACTGTGCTCTATATGAAGAGGTTCACCTGCGATCCGGACGGACGCTACACACCAAGGGTCAACAAGTTCGAGTGGAGAAACGATGAGTCGAACACGCTCTATTCCCCTTACACGACCATCTTTTGGGATATGCAGGCGGACAATGTAGTCTCTCTCAAGTACCTGTGTATGAGGACTGACTATCTTGAGTATATGGTCTCCAACCTAAGGATGAGCGCCGAGGAAATCACTTGGGAAAGGGGCAACGAGGTCAACGAGGAGTTCATCCAGAAGCTGATTAGCGATGACGGATTCGCCACCGTGTTCAACACATTGAAGCAAGGCACAAGCTACACGCTATGTGTCTGTGTGGTCAACGAGTTCGGAGACCGTGAGTTCGTCACAAAGACAGCCGAGACGAAAGGCTATGCCGCCTCTGATTTCGACGCGGGCAAGAATCTTCAAGACTTCATCGGGGCGTACAAAGCCACGGCGACTGTGGACAACACAAGCGGCTCATCCTCGGCGGAAGAGTCATTCCGTGTAGATATCTACAGTCTCGGTGGAAATGACGTGATGATCAGCGGTTTGTCCAACACCAACGACTTCACTCCGGAGGTCAGGGGATACTACGATCCTGAAAGCCATTCGATCCAGATCGAACCTCAGCAGCTTGGGCGCTACAAGACCTACTACGTGACACTTGGTCTGTCAGACGGGTTGTCAATCTACTGGGGAGGCAACAGCGTGGCCCTCGGATTCATCGACGGGGCGATCAGGATGACCCCAAGCCCGTACTCCGACGCGGCGATCAACAGCTACCAGTTCCTGCTGTTCACAACTGAGAAAGCCACCAGCTCATCCTACACAAGGCAAAGCGTAGGATCCAAGACATACTCTAACCTCTGTCTGGAGCCTTTCAGTTCTTTCGCTCCTAAGCGACCTACTCTCGACGAAGGATTCCTCGGAGAGAAAGCCACACTGCTTTAGGACATATTTTTAAAGTTGATTTTGAGGCCGCCCCGTTCGGGACGGTCTCTTTTTTATCCTTGAATCCGTAAGAAAAACGAAAATTTTTGTAACAATTGACCGGAATATTCGTTTATATTGTGAAACGAAAAAGAAACGATGACAAGAGAAGAGTCCATAGCATTCTACAAGGCACACGCGCGGAGGCTTTACAACACCAGCCTGCGGATTGTCCGCGACAGCGGCGAGGCCGAGGAGATTATGCAGGACACGATCCTCAAGTTCATCTCATCCGACATCGTTCCAAAAGACCAAGCACAGATCGCGACGTGGCTCAGCCGGACCTGCATCAGAAAATCCATCGACGCCGTAAGACGGAAAAAGCGGGAGAAAATCTTCCTCGATGAATATGCTGCCGACGCTTCTGAATATGACAGCGAAAGCCCCATCGAGTTCTCTGGGACAGCCTCCGGGGTTGCCGAAGTACGCAAAGCCATCGATGAGTTGCCGGACAACTACAGGCTGATCCTGAATCTGGTTCTTCTGGAAGGACTTGACTACGAGGAGATCGCCGAACTCACCGGTGAGCGGGAAGGCACCATCAGGACACAGTTTTCAAGAGGCAGGGCGAAACTGGCCGAGAAATTAAAGAAAATGGAATATGACAGACTTTAAAGAATATATCGACAACAATCCTGAGTTCCTGGACGATCAGGAGCTTCCGGCCGGACACGAGGCCAGGTTCGAGGCGAAGCTGGATGCGATGTTGGAGTCAGCTCAAAAAACGCGGACGGCCAAGACAAGTCGCCGGAAGAGGATATTCACGGGAATATTCGGTGGTATGTCAGTCGCCGCCGCGGCCGCGATCGCCGCTGTGATATCCATAAACCGTCCGGCCGGTGAGGTTGATTGGTTCGCAGGGGTGGCGGACGATCCGACAGCGGTGTATCTGGCATATTCAGAAAAGGTCACGGCTATGTACGAAGAGATATTCGCAAAGGATCTGGATGGCAGGTGGGGAACGACGGTGGGCAGCATCGCCGAGGAGACAGTGCCGATGATTGACCAGCTTCCGGACGAACTTGATGACGCGGCGAAGGCGATCATTCTGAAAGAATACTATGGAGAACTTCTCAATGGACTAGATAAAATCAACAAAATAAAAGAGTTATGAAAAAGTTTATGATTATCGGAGCCGCCGCGCTCACAATGTTGACTGCCTCTGGCTTTACCGCCCCGTCGGGGTATCCCGCCGAATCTATGTATCTCGCGGCCACTTCAAAGGTGGATGTGGAATACACCAAAAGCAAGTTCAACTGCAAAGATTTCACTGGCTTGGAAC
>CAVKYA010000021.1:0-11955 GCA_963660255.1 Bacteroidaceae bacterium
GTCTTATTTCTTGACCTTCAGAACGTTGCGCTCCACGGTCTCTTTGATGAGCGCGGCGATTTGGGCGAAAGGTTGGCCGTCGATGTCTATTATGTGGTGGGCGGTGGCTAGGTACTGTGGGGAGCGGGTATGCATCAGGGATTCGATGCGGTGGCGGAGGGCTTCTTGTTCGTTTGATGCTTCTGTTGACGGCGCTTCGACAGGCTTAGCGACCATTGTGTGGTTGTTCTGTATGTTTTCAGGCCGATCACTGAACTTGTCTAAATGCGTTGTCTTTGCACTAGAATCTCTGCTTACTGTTTCGACGGTTGCTGAGCTTGTCGAAGCGTCGAGGCGAACCGGCTGTACTGGGCTGAGCATCGGGCGGCCTTCGGAGTGACCTTCGAGGTTGCCAAGGAGGGTGTCGGTGGTGGCGCGGAGATAAAAGCAGTCGGTGTGCCGGCGGATGAGCTGACGGCAGGGCTCGGAGGTCACGGTGCCGCCGCCGAGGGAAAGGATGGCGCGGGGGCGAGACTGGTCACTGAATATCTCCTCGAGGGCCTCGCGTTCCATCCGGCGGAAAGCCGCTTCACCATATTCATTGAATATTTCGGGAATATTCTTGCCCTGCTTTTCCTCAATGTAGGTGTCCAGATCGATCAGGTGGCATTCGTGGAGCAGCGTCGCGAGGATTTTCCCGACACTACTCTTGCCGCAGCCCATAAAGCCTATCAGTGCTATATCTTTATCCTTGCAGGGCATCAGCATTCAATTAATTTGTTGGTGACATAGTCGCCATTACTATGGGGACTGATCGTTGATTAATAGTAACTTGACTATTCATAAGGGCACAGGATCCACTTTGTGTTGGAACGGTGTGGATGCTTGACCTTAGAACAACGTAGGCTCATCAATGTCTCCGATGTCAGGAATATCCCCGGAGCCCAGAAGGTCGGCGGCACTGCCGGTCTGACCGCCGTCATTATTGGCAACTGAAGCCTCATTGGTGCCTACCTGTGGCTCATCGGATTGCTCCACATCATCAATGATGTCCAGCGGCTCGTCTTCGATGTCGTCCTCCGGCTTGTGCAGAGGCTCGATGAACTTCACCTCCTTTAGGTCGTACTGGTGACACTTCTTACCCTTGGCGGAGTAACCCTTCTTGGTGATGTACTCCTCGGCGTCAACGTTCTCCGGATCACGATGTTCGTATTTTCCGCCGAAGATGACCTGGAACTGAGGATGTTTGTCCTCAGAAATGTCCACAAGGTAGGACTTCTGCCCCGGCGCGATGAACGATAGCGGCGTATTGTCGCTCAGAATGAAGCTGAACCTCTTGACGTAGAACGCCTTGGCGGCTCCGTCGTAGTAGAGTGCGGTGTAGGTCTTGTTCGGATCGAACTTCTCGATCTTGATCACTTCGCCCTGATAGCGGTTCGACACATCGAACGAAGTCGTGTAGAAGGTTCCGTCCTTGAAGATTGCCAGAACCTTGTCCTCCGGGCCGAACTCGCCGAGGTACTGGCCGCGCTGCTCATCGTTAAGCTTCTGGATGTCAGCGTCGTACCAGATGTCCTTGCCGCCGATTGTGGAAACTCCCTTGGATTTCAGCTGGATCCTCGCTATCGGGTTCTTGGACACAAGATTGCCTCTGGAAGCCTTGCCCTTTATCGCAAGGGTTGAGAAATCATATTCAAACTGCGTCTTTTTCAGCTTCGGACGCGGACGCAGGTATATTCGTACAGATTCGGCCTCGCCGTTGTGGTTGACCGTGAACCAGAGGATCTTGGAGCCTTCCTCGCCGGTGGTGATGTCGTAGTCCTTGTCCCTGGTGACACTGGTGATCGCGAACCTCTTGGCGTAGGAGACGCTGCTCTTGCCCTCGCGGTAGATGACGTTGTAGATGGTCCTGCTGTCGCCTCTGTTGAACACGCCGACGTAGAGCAGGTCCTTCCAGAAGAAGGCCTTGTCCGTGACCTTGGTGATGCGGTACTTGCCGTCCTTGCCGATGACGATGACCTCGGAAAGGTCGGAGCAATCGCAGATGTAGGTGCCGTTGTCGTCTTTTTTGAGATTCAGGCCCACGAAGCCTTCCTCATAGTTGGCGTAGAGCTTGGCGTTGTTGCTGACAACCTTGGTGACGGCGATGCTCTCGAACGCAGTGATCTCTGTCTGGCGCACGAATGGCTTGCCGTACTTGGTCTTGAGCATCTTGAACCAGTCGATCGTGTACCCGGTGATGTGCTCGATGTTGTCCTTGACGGTTGTCATCTCAGCCTCGATGGCGGCGATCTTTTCGTCAATGGCCTTCGTGTCGAACTTGGAAATCTTACGGACAGGCTTCTCCACAAGCTTCTCGATGTCCTCCATCAGAATCTCGCGGCGGAGAATGTCCTGATAAGTCTTCATCTCTGAGAACACGTCCTGCAACTGCTGCTCCCAGCTGTTCTGGTTCTGCTCCAAGATCTTATAGACCTTGTTCTCGAAGAATATCCTTTCGAGGGAGGTGTAGTGCCACTGGTCCTCCAGCTCGGCGAGCCTGATCTCAAGCTGCCACTTGAGGAGATCCCTCGTGTGGTTCGTGTCGTAGATCAGTATGTCCTTGACTGAGAGGAACTGAGGCTTGTTCTCCACGATGACGCAGGCGTTCGGGGCGATGTTGCACTCGCAGTCAGTGAATGCGTACAGCGCGTCGATCGTCTTGTCCGGGGACACGTCGTTAGGAAGGTGGATCAGAATCTCGACCTTCTCGGTGGTCATATCCTCGATCTTCTTTATCTTGATCTTGCCTTTGTCCTTTGCCTTGAGGATAGAGTCGATGAGGATGTGGGAAGTCTTTCCGTAAGGGATTTCGGTGATGGCCACTGTGTTCTTGTCGATCTTCTCGATCTTGGCGCGCACTTTCACGCTGCCGCCACGGGCTCCGTCCTTGTAGTTGCTGCAATCAGCCGAGCCGCCGGTGGGGAAGTCCGGGTAGATCGTGAAGTCCTCACCCTGAAGGATATTGATTGACGCATCAATCAACTCGTTGAAGTTGTGAGGAAGTATCTTGGAGGCCATTCCGACGGCGATTCCCTCGGTGCCCTGCGCAAGCAGAAGCGGAAAACGGACCGGAAGCTCGGTAGGCTCCTGGTTACGCCCGTCGTATGATGTCATCCAGTGGGTGATCTTCGGATCGAAGACTACCTCCTTTGCGAATTTGCTCAGGCGTGCCTCGATGTAACGGGGGGCCGCGTTGCTGTCACCGGTGAGGATGTTACCCCAGTTTCCCTGACAGTCGATCAGAAGGCCTTTCTGGCCGAGCTGAACGAGGGCTCCCAGAATGGAAGCATCACCGTGCGGGTGGTACTGCATCGCCTGTCCGACGATGTTCGCGACCTTCGTGTAGCTGCCGTCATCCATCCTGAACATCGCGTGAAGCACACGCCTCTGCACAGGCTTTAATCCGTCAACGATGTGTGGCACAGCCCTTTGCAGAATGACATACGAGGAATAGTCCAAGAACCAGTCCTTGAACATTCCCGAAAGTTTGTACTTCCTGCTGTCGGAACTTAGCAGCTTGTCGTATTTCCCTGACGATTTCGCCGTAGTCTCATCAATCGGTACCTCGTTCAGTTCCTCGTCCTCGTTGCCTCCTTCCGGAGTCTCAATGTCATCCCACTCGTCTTTAGCCATACCTGAATATTCCTAGTTTATATTGATAATCCTTTTATTTTCCTTCGTCGCCGGAGCCTTTTTTTGTTGCCGGTGCTATTCCTCGTACCCGAACTTGCGGAGTTCCTTGCGGCTCTCCCTCCAGTCCGGATTGACCTTCACGAAAAGCTGAAGGAATACATTCTTCTGGAAGAAGTCCTCCATCTCCAGCCTCGCCTCCGTGCCGACTTTCTTCAGCGCCGCGCCACCCTTGCCGATGATGATTCCTTTCTGGGAATCACGCATCACATAGATGACAGCGCTGATCTCGTACCTGTCCCGGCCCTCCTTGAACGCCTCCACAACCACCTCGCAGCTGTAAGGCACTTCCTGACTGTAGTTCTCCAGAATCTTCTCCCGGATGATCTCAGAGGCGAAGAACCGGAGGTTCCTGTCGGTGAACTGGTCCTTGTCGAACCAAGGCGGCGCGACCGGAAGCTTGCTCATCACGGCGTTCAGCACGCTCTCAAGGTTGAACCGCTCCTTCGCCGACACCGGAATGATCACAGCCTCAGGAAGTTGTTCCTGCCAATATGCGATCAGGTCGGTCACCTTCTTCTGCTCGCTGATGTCGATCTTGTTGATCACTACCACCACCGGGCAATCCAGTTTCTGGAGTTTTTGAATATATTCACTGTTCTTGTCGCTCTTTTCAACCACGTCCGTCACGTAGAGGATGATGTCCGCGTCGCCGATGGCGGCGTCAACGAACTTCATCATATCCTCCTGCAGGCGGTAGTTCGGCTTGAGCATACCGGGAGTGTCCGAATAGACAATCTGGCAGTCGTCCGTGTTGACGATTCCCATTATCCTGTGCCGGGTGGTCTGTGCCTTCGCCGTGACGATGGACAGCTTCTCTCCGACCAGGGCATTCATAAGCGTGGATTTGCCAACATTCGGATTACCGATGATGTTGACAAATCCAGCTCTGTGTTCTGTGTGTTTCTCCGGACTATACATAGGCCCCCATCTTGAGGACATTGACCTCGCCCTCGCTGAGGTATCTCCACTCGCCCTTCTTCAGACCCTTCTTGGTGAGGCCGGCGAAGTAAACCCTGTCAAGTGCCTTCACATCGTAGCCGAGGGATTCGAATATCCTTCTGACGATCCTGTTCTTGCCTGAGTGGATCTCTATGCCGAGACGTCTGTGGTCGTCCGCGTCGATATATTCAAGCTCATCGGCCTTGATGTTGCCGTCGTTGAGGTCAAGACCCTCGGTGAGGATCTTCTCCTTGTCGGCTTCCTCAAGCGGCTTGTCGAGGATTACCTGATAGATCTTCTTCTTGTTGTAGGAAGGGTGTGTGAGCTGCTCGGCGATCTCACCGTCGTTGGTGAACATCAGCACGCCGGTGGTGTTCTTGTCAAGCCTTCCGACAGGGAACACGCGGAGTTTGCAACCCTTGAGGAGATCCATAACTGTCTTCTCGGCGTGAGGGTCGCTCGCGCTGGTGACAAAGCCCTTCGGCTTGTTCATCACGATGTAAACCTTCTCCTCGCCCTTAAGTCTCTCGCCGTTGAAACGGATGTCATCGTGGAGGACGTTGACCTTTGTTCCGAGCTCGGTCACAACCTCGCCGTTGACAGTCACAACGCCGGCCTGGATGAAGTTGTCAGCCTCGCGGCGTGAGCATACTCCAGAGTTGGCGATGTACTTGTTGAGACGTATCTCTTCCTTGATAGGTGTAGGAACGTTGTCATTGTCTGAGAAAGCTGCGTCAACCTGTGGCTTCCTTGAAAGCATCTGGTTGATTCCAGCCTCGTCAGCCTCTGTGAAATGCGGCTCGTCCTTGCGGCCGAATTTCTTCGGACCCTGATGTCCGGCGCCTCTTCCAGCGGAGAAACCTCCCTGCTTAGGACCGAATCCGTGTCCTGCGGCCGGCTTCCTTGAATATGAAGGCCTTCTCTCTCCACCTTCATTACCTGCGCCGTAGCTTCTTCTCTGTCCGTATGACTGGCGTCCATCCCCGAAAGAAGGACGGCTCTGTCCGTAAGATGATCTTCTTTCCTCTCCTCCTTCGGAGTTATTGCCATAGCTTCTGCGCTGTCCGTAAGATGGACGGCCTTCGCCGAATGAAGAACGACCGTAGGAAGATCTTCTCTCTCCTCCTTCGTAGCTGTTGCCGCCATAGCTTCTTCTCTGTCCGTAAGACGGTCTGTCCCCGAATGAAGGACGGCTCTGTCCATAAGATGAAGTTCTTCTCTCTCCGCCCTCAGCATTGTCGCCGTAGGTTCTGCGCTGACCATAGCCACCGCTACGGTCTCCATAGCTGCTTCTGCGGTCTGATGAATATCCGCCTCTACCGTTGCCTCCACGGCTCTGGTAATCACCGCGCTGGCCGTAGCCGCCACGATTGTCGCTGGAGTAGCTCCTGTGATTGTCGTAAGACTTGTACTCTCCGTCGGCGGAGGATGATGCGGCAGGCACTACCTTCTTTCTCGGCCTGAGTTTCCTGCCTTCTGATGAATAACCTGCTTTTGGTCCTTCTGCAGCGTAATCCCTACGCTCCTCGTGGTTCTCTTGACCACCATTCAAATTTTCTTCCATAATGTTTGTGGCTCACGCCATTAAAAAATAAATAATTGAATATAAATGTTATTGAAGTTTAAACACGTATGTTATCGTTCCCTGCTGCAACGCCGGAGCTTCGGAACTTTGGTTGAAGTGTGTCTGCAAGGCGGCGGCTCTCGCGGCAGCCCACAGTTTCGAGTTGTTCACTGTTGTTCCCTGTCCTCCCGGAACAGCTTTCGTCACGTTTCCATAGTTGTCAACCCAGATGTCCACCACGACAGTGCCGTAGTCTTGTTCTGAATATGCCGGCCTTGGAATCGCTCCCAAGGTGTTCCTGCCTTTCAGCCTAGCGTTAGGCGTCCCCTCCGCCTTTCCGCTGGACGTATTGCCTTTAGGGTGTCCGGCCTTGAACTCGTTCTTCGGCTCGGCCGCGCTGTGAGGCGCGTTCGAAGAGTCCTTCTTGCTCATCCCCGGGAAGAGGGCGTTCTTGTTGATCTCCTCTTTCTGCACCGGTGTCTCGATATCCCCGAAGTCATCGGGCTTGGCCTCCGCGGTCTTGTTGGCGGCCTCCGCCTTGTGCGGGGACTCGCTTCTCTGGATCAGCTCCACCGGCTTGGTCTTGTCGATTTCCTCGGCCTGGGGCTGACGGCCTCTGTTCTGCCTTCTGACAGGCTGCGGTTCATCCTCGCTGAAGTCGATGAGGAATGTCTGCTCCTGTGGCGGAGGGTAGATGTATTTCATCCCCGTGAACACGCAAAGCAGGCAGGCGAGCACGTGAATCGAGACCGTGAGCACGATCCCGGTCACTGTGGAGACCTTGGCCTCCCTCTGTCTGTCACGAAGGTACGGTTTCATCATTCAGGCTGCGTCGCTAAGATTACCTTATAATGGTTGCGTTTCGCGATGTTCATCAGCGACACGACCTCCTTGATCGGCACGCTCTCGTCAGAGTAGATCGAGAATGTCGGATCCTCTTCTGTTTGAAGCAGATCGACAAGGTCGTCCTCCAGTTCGGAGTACTGCACCGGTGTCTCGCTGCCGTTCAGATGGTAGGTGTAGGTGTCATCGCCCCAATCCTTGATCGAGACGGTGACCGTAGGCTTGGCGGAGACCTGCCCCGTGCTCTTCGGGAGCAGGAGCTTCAGCGCGTTCGGATTGACCAGTGTCGAGGTGATCAGGAAGAAGATCAGCAGCAGGAACACCAAGTCAGTCATCGAAGACATCGCTGTGTCCGACAAGACCTTTGTGGTTCTCTTGAATGCCATTGACTATTTCTCCTCCTCGTTGCCTGCAGGTTCGTGCAGAAGATCCATAAAGTCAATCGTAGCGTTCTCCATCATAAACATCAGGTTGGAGATCTGCGCGACCAGATAGTTGTAGCCGAAGTAGGCGAGGATGCCGACGATAAGACCGCCGACGGTGGTGATCATCGCCGTGTAGATGCCGCTCGAAAGCAGCGTGATGTCGATGTTGTTGCCGGCGTTCGCCATATTGAAGAACGCCTGCACCATACCGAGCACGGTTCCGAGGAATCCGATCATAGGCGCTCCACCGGCGATGGTGGCGAGCATCGGAAGCCCCTTCTCAAGCCTTGCGACCTCGACATTACCCATATTCTCAACGGAAGTCTGGATGTCAGCCAAAGGCCTGCCGATGCGCTCGATTCCCTTTTCCACGAGACGTGCCACCGGAGAGTCATACTTCTGGCAGAGCGAAACCGCCGACTTCACCTTTCCTTCGTGAATATAGTCGCGTATGTCACGCATAAAGTTCTTGTCAACCTGCCCCGCCTTGTGGATCATCCACCATTTCTTTCCGAATATGTAGATGGCGATCACCGACAGAAGCGCCAGCACGATCATCAGCCATCCACCCTTGGTGGCCATCTCGATGAGTGAGAACGACTGCTCAACCTGCTGTGGAGCAAGATCCGCCACAGGTGCGGCTCCCTGTGCCATGTCCTCGGCCATCTCGGCCGCCGCAGAATCCAGGCCCATGGCCTGCAAAACTTGGAACAACATAATTATCACGTACGTTTTTATTATTTACAAACATCTCCGGCGTGCCAACTGCACATTCCACGCCACTAAACCACAAAGGTACGCAATTTTTTTGAGACCTCGTTCATTAATATTCCACCCTGGTGAGGAAGAGGGCGTTGCCGGGGACGGATTCGCCGGCGGAGGAGCGGGAACCGCCTTGGGTCAGGGTTGCGATCCAGGACTCGTCGCGCTTGCCGCGGCCTACCTCAAGGAGGGAACCGACCACGGCACGGACCATATTCCTTAAAAAGCGGTCGGCGCGGATGGTGAAGACGAGGTAGTCATCTTCTTCGGAGGGGTAGCCCATCATTCTGACGTGGTCTGGGGAATATGTCTCCCAACGTGCCATCGTGACGGTGCAGATGGAGGTCTTGTTGCTGCTGCCGACCTTCTCAAAGCAGCTGAAGTCGTGCTCGCCAAGAAGGGTCTGCGCGGCGCGGTTCATCTTCTCCACATCCAGAGGGAAGGTGTAGAGGTAGGAATATTCCCGCATAAAAGGGTCCCGGCGGCGGTGGATAAAGTACTTGTACTCACGCTGTGTGGCGTCGAATCTGGCGTGGAATTCCGGATCACAAGGTTCGATCGAATGTACCTTGATTCCGGCGGGTAAAATGGCATTTATTTTGTAGCCAACCGCGCTTGCGTCAATGTCCGGATCCGAGGCCTCGAAGTGAGCCACGTAGTTGATGGCGTTCACCTTTGAATCGGTCCGTCCGGCTCCTGTGACGGCAATGTCCTCCTTCAAGAGAGTCGAAAGAGCATTCTGAAGACACTCCTGAACGGTCATTGCATCGTTCTGAATCTGCCAGCCGCAGAATGACGAACCGTCGTAGGAAAGGGTGATCCGGTAGCGCATATTGATAAGATTGTTTTGATTGCAAAAATAGTAAAAACAGTATAATATGGAAAGTGTAAACATCAAGGAACTTAATGACAGGATCCAGAAGGAGAGTGCCTTCGTGGATATGCTGTCCCTTGAGATGGGCAAGGTCATCATCGGGCAGAAACAGCTGGTGGAGAACCTTCTGATCGGACTTCTCGCCAACGGACATATTCTTCTGGAAGGTGTTCCGGGATTGGCCAAGACTCTTGCCATCAGTACGTTGTCCAAGGCTATCGACGCGAAGTTCAGCCGTATTCAGTTCACCCCTGACCTCCTTCCTGCAGACCTTATCGGTACGATGATATATTCACAGAAGGATGAGTCGTTCGAGGTGCACAAGGGACCGGTCTTCGCCAACTTCGTGCTTGCGGATGAGATCAACCGTAGCCCGGCGAAGGTGCAGTCGGCCCTTCTTGAGGCGATGCAGGAGCGTCAGGTGACGATCGGCGACCAGACGTTCAAGCTCCCGGAGCCGTTCCTCGTAATGGCCACGCAGAACCCTATCGAGCAGGAAGGAACCTATCCGCTCCCAGAGGCCCAGGTGGACCGTTTTATGCTGAAGGTCATCGTGAAATATCCTAAGAAAGAGGAGGAGAGGCAGATCATCAGGATGAACAACACCGGTGAGTTTCCGACAGTCAATCCGGTGATCAAGCCGGAGGACATCGTGCGCGCCAGAAGCGTCGTGAGGGATGTCTATATGGACGAGAAGATCGAGAGGTACATCGTGGACATCGTCTATGCCACACGTACTCCGGATGATTATGGTCTCGGAAAGATCAAGGACCTCATCTCGTTCGGTGCCTCACCACGTGCCAGCATCTCACTGTCAATGGCTTCCAAGGCCTACGCTTTCATCAAGAGAAGAGGCTATGTGATCCCGGAGGATGTCAGGGCTGTCTGCAACGAGGTCCTGCGTCACAGGATCGGACTGACCTACGAGGCCGAGGCGGAGAACGTCACGACCGAGCAGATCATAGCCGAAGTGCTCAACGCCGTACAGGTTCCGTAACGGACTATGTTTGGTTTAATTCAGGTATTTGAATATGGCAGCTAATTCCTCAGCCAATGAACTCCTGCGCAAGGTCCGCAAGATAGAGATCCGCACCAGGGCTCTGTCCCACCAGATCTTTGCCGGTGAATATCACAGCGCCTTCAAAGGCCGTGGAATGGCCTTCAGTGAGGTGCGTGAGTACCAGTACGGGGACGATGTGCGCTCGATGGACTGGAACGTGACCGCCCGTCTGCGCTCTCCTTATGTCAAGGTTTTTGAGGAGGAGAGGGAGATGACGGTCGTCCTTCTGATCGACATCAGCCGTTCCGGCCTTTTCGGAACGAGCGAGAGGACGAAGAGGGATCTGATCGCGGAGATAGCGGCGGTGCTCAGTTTCTCAGCCATAATCAACAACGACAAGGTCGGGGCGCTTTTCTTCAGCGACAGGGTGGAGGAGTTCATCCCGCCGAAGAAAGGACGCAGCCATCTGCTGCACATCATCCGTGAGATCATCGAGCTTAAGCCTAAGTCCAACGGAACAGATGTCGGCCAGGCTCTGAGGTACCTGACGAACGCTATGAAGAAGAAATGCACAGCTTTCGTGCTTTCCGATATGTTGGACGCCAATCCTGACGGTTCACCTCGCTATGAGGATGCGATGAAGGTGGCCCGCAACCGTCACGACATCTCCGTCATCAAGGTTCACGACCCTCGTGAGCGGACAATTCCGGATGTCGGTCTGGTGCACGTCAAGGACTCAGAGACTGGAGAGTCAGCTTGGATCAACACCTCCAGCAAGAAGACGAGGTCTGAATATTCAAAATGGTTCGGTGCTGTCGAGGATGGTGAGAGGAAACTGTTTAACCGCTACCAGATTGATTCTGTGGACATCGCCACAAATCAGGATTATGTCAAAGGCCTGATGACATTTTTCGGGAGGAGATAGAGATGAAGAGATTGATTTACGGATTGTCGCTTTTCTGCACCGTGATGCTTATCACCATCGCCGCCTCAGGGCAGCAGGTCCCGCAGAATAAAGGAATGCTGATAAGGTCGGAGGATTCCTTCCTTGAACCTTTGCAGAAGCGTGACACCGCTTTGATTGGCGATCAGTTCCGCTACGGTTTCCACCTCAAGGATGTTGCGGAGGGCACTCGTTTCGCCCTGCCGGATTTCTCCAAGGGCTTTATGGACAGCGTTGAGATCGTAAGTCCTTTCAAAGCTGACACAGTCGCTGTCCACGGCAAAAAGAACGAGCCGAAATCCTACGATATCGATGTCTCGATGGTCATAACATCCTTTGACGAAGGAATATACAACCTCTTGCCTCTTTCAATGGTAAGGGCGGCCGGAGTTGACAGGGTGGACACTTTGCTTTTCGAACCGAAGACTCTGGACATCCACACGATGCCTGTTGACACGGCCACGTATCAGATCCACGACATCAAAGGGCAGATCCGCTATCCGCTGAAGGCTTCGGAGATTCTGCCTTACGTCGGCGGGATCCTATTGTTGGCGATCATCATATTCCTGATTTGGAAGTTTGTCGTTTCAAAGCGTAGAAAAAGTGATGAACAGGCTCATAAGGATCCTCCTTATCTGGTTGCTTTGCGGAAGCTGGAGCATTACCGTGGCAGCAAATACTGGGCACCGGAGAAGCAGAAGTCCTATTATTCCGGAATCACGGATGCGCTGAGGGAATATATTGACGCACGCTACGGCATTGACGCTATGGAGATGACGACGGCGGAGATATTCAAGGATTTGAAATCTTCCGGTGTTCCGGCTGATCTTTACGAGGAGATGAAGACGCTTTTCGAGACGGCTGATTTCGTGAAGTTCGCCAAGGCCTCGG
>CAVKYA010000021.1:12505-18676 GCA_963660255.1 Bacteroidaceae bacterium
GCCGGCGAGAGTTACACACAGTGTCCGCTGACGACCGACAGGGCCACCTTGATCAACCTGATGAAAGAGATTTCCACCGACTTGATCGAGGACGGAACCGCCATTGGCAACGGTCTTGCGACGGCTGTGGCCAGAATCAAGGATTCCGATGCGAAGAGTAGGGTTGTGATTCTGCTTACCGATGGCGTGAATAATTGTGGAGAGATCTCCCCAGAGACCGCCGCCGAGATAGCCAAGACCTACGGGATAAGGGTTTACACAATCGGAGTCGGGGCCAATGGAGAGGCCCCATACCCGGTGATGACTCCGTGGGGAGTCCAAATGCAGAATGTCAAGGTGGAACTTGATGAGAAACTGCTTTCCAACATAGCCTCGATGACCGGAGGTAAATATTTCAGAGCCACCGACAACACGAAACTCGCGGAGATATATTCAGACATAAACAAGATGGAGAAGGCGCGCACGACCATCGACAGTTTCCCTGTTTACAAGGAACTCTTTGGCTCCTACGCCCTTGCCGCTTTGATCTGTCTGGCGTTGGAGGCTCTTGCTAAATTGTTGTTAAGGAGGTTGTTATGATAATATTCGCCGCACCGCATTATCTATTGCTTCTGCTCCTGATCCCGTTCTTTTTCCTCGGGATAGGGCTTTGGCTGTGGAACAGGCGTCGCCGTCTGCGCAAGTTCGGAGACGAGGCACTTGTGAACGAACTGATGCCTTCTTGGTCTCGTAACAAATTGTGGGTAAGGACGGTTTTGTTCTCGTTGGCGTTTTTCTTCTTCGCCATCGGTCTGTCCAGACCTCAGATCGGAGCTAAACTGAAGGAACACAAGACGAAGGGTGCTGAGATTATGATTGCCTTGGACGTGTCCAACTCGATGCTGGCCAAGGATTATTCCCCTAACCGGTTGGAAAGGGCGAAGCTGGCGATCTCCAGAATCACCGACAAACTTCAGGATGACAGAATAGGCTTGATCGTGTTTGCCGGAACCTCGTTTGTCCAGCTTCCTATCACTTCCGACTATGTGAGTGCCAAGATGTTCCTGAATTCCATTTCAACAGAGTCGATTCCGATTCAGGGAACGGCGATAGGTGATGCGATCAACACCGCTATCCGTGGATTCAGCGCCCAGAGCGAGCACAGCCGCGCGATCATCGTGATCACCGATGGAGAGAACCACGAGGACGATGCCGTGGCCGCCGCGAAACAGGCTGCCGAGGCCGGGATCAAGGTTTACACAATCGGTGTCGGATCCGCTGACGGACAGCCGATTCCGATGGACGGAGGCCTTTTGAAGGATAAGGACGGCAATATTGTCGTGACCCGTTTGGATGAGGAAACCTTGAAGGAAGTCGCTGCCGCCGGTGGCGGTGCCTACGTCCACGCCGGCAACGATGAGTTCGGCCTGACACCGATCATCAACGACATCCGCAAGATGGAGGATGAGGAATATAACTCCGTGGTTTTTGAGGAATATGACGAGCAGTTTATGTATTTTCTCGGAATAGCGCTGGCGTTCTTCGCCCTTGAGATGCTTATCGGAGAACGCCGTTCACGCAGACATTTGTTTGAGGAAAAGAGATGAGGACTATATTGAAATATTCATTGACGGCTTTTTTGCTGGTGCTTACTTGTGCCGCAGCCTTGGCGCAGACTGACCGCAAGGAGGTCCGGGCTGGCAACCGTCAGTTCAAGAAAGGCAATTGGCAGAACGCCGAGATCGAGTACCGCAAGGCTCAGGCGAAGGACACCTCGTCATTCGCCGCCAATTACAATCTTGCCGGGGCACTCTATCGTGAAGGCAATTTTGATGAGGCGGGAAAGTCTATTGAGAGATTGAAGGATGTCGCTCCGATGTCTGTAAATTCCTCGGACTATTATTATAATCTGGGTAACATAGCTGTTCAGAAAAAGGACTGGAAGGCCGCTGTGGATGCCTACAAACAGTCTTTGCTCCGCAATCCGGGCGATATGGACGCCAAAGAGAACTATGCCTACGCCAAACAAATGCTGAAGAATGAAGGTGGAGGAGGCGGTGGTCAGCAGAATCAGGATCAGAACAACGACCAGAATCAGCAGGACCAGAACGACAATAATAACAATAATAACAATAATAACGACCAGAATCAGGACAACAATCAGAATCAGGACCAGAGCCAGGATAAAGATCAGAAAAATGATCAGAATCAAGGCGATCAGCCAAAGCCACAGCAAGGTGAGGGGCAGGGTGATGCGAAGATCTCCCCGCAGCAGGCTCAGCAGATGCTGAAGGCGGTTCAGGCCCGTGAGAAGGAAACCCAGGATAAGGTCAACAAGGAGAAGGCGGCTCTGCTGAAATCCCGCCAGAAGGAAAAGAATTGGTAAAATAGGGGAATATGAAGAGATTGTTTTACATTGCGGCTTTTTTGCTCATAGCCATTTTTCAGGTCTCTGCCCAGAATGTGATCAGGGTTGAGGCTCCGGATGTCGTCGCTGTGAACGAGCAGTTCAATGTTACTTTCATAATTGAGGGAGAGAAAAGCCCGTCGGACTTCCAATGGTCCGAAGGTAATGATTTCCAACTGGTCTGGGGACCACAGAAAGGCTCCAGCTCCAGCATCCAGATCATCAACGGAAAGAGATCGTCTTCCCATCAGACAACATTCACCTACATTCTTATTCCGAAATCCACCGGAACATTCCAACTGCCGGTGGCCACGGCGATGCTCTCAGGTGACAGGATTTCCTCAACTCAAGCGACCATCCAGGTTGTGAGCGACGGTGCCTCTTCGTCTTCCCAGTCATCCAACCAGAATAACGGGGGGAACTCCTCCAGCGGACAGACTTCCTCTTCCGCATCGGGTGAAATTTCTTCTAACGACCTCTTTATGAGGCTGTCACTCAGCCGTTCGGAAGTTGTCATAGGTGAGCCTATCACCGCTACCTTGAAGATTTACCAAAGAGCCAACGTGGTAGGCTTTGAGAATGCCAAACTCCCGACTTTCAATGGCTTCTGGAGTCAGGAGACATACGTTCCGACCAACATAGAGTTCAAGCGCGAGAGCCTTGACGACAAGATCTACAACACTGCCGTGCTCAGAACCTACGTCCTGATCCCTCAGCAGTCCGGAACGATCACGATTGATCCGGCCGAACTTGTCTGCCTTGTCAACATCAGGACGGCTCCGTCCGCCTCAAGCAGCCTGTTCGACAGATTCTTTCAGGATGAATATCGGACCATCCGCAAGAGGGTCACGACTCCGGCTGTCAAAGTAAAGGTGAATCCGCTTCCTGCGGGTCAACCTGCGTCATTCGGCGGTGGTGTCGGCAATTTCGGAATATCCGCGCGTCTCACCACGGACAACCTCAAGACCCACGATGCGGCCTCGCTGATCATCACGGTCTCAGGACGTGGAAACGTGGCTCTTCTGGAGGAACCGAAAGTCAATTTCCCACCTGATTTCGAGGTTTATGACACCAAGACGACCGAAAACACGGACAAGAGCAACGGAGGCACATCCGGCAGCAAGTCTTTTGAATATCCTTTCATTCCGAGAAGCCACGGCGATTTCACGATCGAGCCGGTGGAATATTCCTACTACGATGTCAATGCGGGTAAATATGTGACACTCAGGACCGAACCGCTGCACATCAAGGTGGCCAAGGGTAAGGGAGGTGATTCCGCTCCTGTCACGACGGTCACATCCGGAGTCGAGAGGAAAGACGTGAAGAGCCTTGCCGATGACATCAGGTTCATATTCACAGGCAAGCCTAATCTTTCCGGTTCCGGGTCGTTCTTTGTCGGTTCTGTGCTGTTCTGGATCCTGCTGGCTTTGATGATTGTTGGGGCCACGGCGGTTTATCTTGCGTTCAGGAAGGTGGCCGCTATGCGGGCGGATGTCGCCGGAACGAAGAACAGGAGGGCAACGAAGATGGCACAGAAGCGTCTCAAACTTGCTGGTGAATATCTTGACAAGAATCTCTATACCGCTTTCTATGAGGAACTTCACAAGGCTCTCATAGGATTCGTTTCCGACAAATTGAATATGGATATGTCCGAGATAAGCAAGGATAACATCGCTTCCGCACTCACGAACGGCGGTGTGGACGAGGAGCAGACAAAGGCTTTCACCGATCTTCTGGATGCCTGCGAGTTCGCACGCTATTCTCCTGACGGTGGCAATGAGGCTATGAGATCGCACTACGATGACGCTTTGAAAGTAATCTCGTCAATCGATTCGGGTCTCAAAACAGGCGGAAAATCATTGAGGAAGGTAGCCACGGTTGTGACCCTGCTTCTGTCTCTTGGATTTTCAATGAATATTCAGGCGAAGGATCTGGACTCCCTTTGGACAGCGGGTATGCAGGCTTACACGGACGGTAAGTTCTTCGATGCCTCATCGGCTTGGACTTCTATTGAGGAATCCGGCCAGAAGTCTGCGAAGTTGTACTACAATCTTGGCAACGCCTGGTTCAAGCAAGGCAATTATCCTAAGGCGATTCTGAACTACGAGAGGGCCTTGAGGCTTGATCCGTCATATTCAGACGCACGTTACAATCTGGAATTCACTAACAATTTCGTGCAGGACAAGATCGAGCCTGTGCCGGAGTTCATCCTCAAGAGCGTGGCCAGGAAGGTTTGCTATGTGATGGGTTCCAATGCTTGGGCTGTAATATTCATTGTGCTGTTCGCCGCCGCCTTGATGATGGGGCTTCTGTTCCTGTTGGGGGCGTCGGTCGGTAAGAGGCGCGCGGGCTTCTATTGCGGAATCGTGCTTCTGCTGCTTTCCGCCGGGGCTTTGAGTTTCTCAATCTGGCAGAAATCTGATAGTGTGAAGACTGACACGGCGATCGTGATGTCACCAGTTTCCTCAGTGAAGAGTTCACCGTCCGCCGGCTCGTCGAAGGATCTGTTCGTGATCCACGAAGGCACGAAGGTCACGATTCTGGACGAGGTAGGTACTTGGAAGAACATCTCACTTGCGGACGGCCGTCAGGGATGGATCCCCGCCGCTGATCTTGAGATAATTTAATGAGGTGAATATAAATGGGAAAGGCTGGCCTGAATCGCTTTTTGGCCAGCCTTTTTCAATTTACTCAAACCGATAGTCCCAGTGGAGTCTGGAGACTCACTGCTTAGTCTCTTGTCAGCGTTTGTCCGCCGATGAACTCCCTCATAATGGAAGTCGGCGGAATCGCAGAGATCTCACACGGCTGAAGAGCCACGATGTAGTCCAGGAACTTGAGCAGACGAACGGCCTCCACGTATGCCGGAGAGTTCGGAGAAATCCTGCGCAGAAGCGGCTCAGCATAATATTTCAGCATAGGCAGCTCGAAGATCAGAGCTGAGTTGAACAGAACATCCGCATTTTCCTGGAACGGGAATATATTCCTGCTTTCCCCTCTGCGCACGCTGTTCCATCTCATTATGGTTTCTTCCGGAGTGATACCCCTGACACGGTTGTCGCGCACCATCCTGCGGAGCAAACGGTTGTCCGAGGTGGACATATTGTTGTTCTCGTCGATGTTCAGTGAGGTCAGGGCGGAGACATAGACTCTGAATATTCTTGAATTGTCAACCGCCGAGGTCATCTCGGGGTTCAGGGCGTGGATGCCTTCCATTATCAGGATATCCTTGTCCTCAAGGCGGAGCTTGTTGCCCTCGAAGACTCTGCTTCCGGTCTTGAAATCGAAACGTGGAATCTCAACCTCCTTGCCTTCAAGCAGTTCGTTGAGCTGTTTGTTGAGGAATTCGAGATCCATAGCGTAGAGTGACTCGAAATCATAGTTGCCGTCCTCGTCCTTTGGAGTGTGCTCCCTGTCCACGAAATAGTTGTCCAACTCAATGACTTTCGGCTTGAGCCCCAGCACTTTGCACTGGAGAGCGATTCTTAGAGATGAAGATGTCTTGCCGCTGGAAGACGGACCTGCTATCATCACGATTCTCTTAGTCCCTCTTTCGGCGTAGATCCTGTCAGCGATCCTCGCATAATTCCTTTCGTGGAGCGATTCCGCCAAGTTAATGATACTTACCGCCTTGCCGTCTTTCACGGCCTTGTTCAGCGTACCGACGCTCTCGATGTTGATGATGGAGCACCAGTCGGAATATTCCTTGAGGGTCGCCGCGATCTTGCTCTGGCGCTTCATCGGCATCACCTTGCTGAAATCCGTCATCATCGGGGATTGCAGGC
>CAVKYA010000022.1:0-3768 GCA_963660255.1 Bacteroidaceae bacterium
GTGTCTATCTGCTTGACAACCGGGACGATGCCGAGGGATTTTCTATATTCACGAATCTTGTCCATATTTGCGGTTACTACTCCGCTATCCTTCCAGATGGCTCTCTGGATCTGGAAATCGGAGAAGCCTTCCTGCTTGGCGAGACGGAGGAGTTCGGTCGGCATATCCTCAAGTTTGTCGTACGAGTTCATATCCTCGTAGGTCTTGACGATGTTCTCCAGCTTGTTCAGGAACCATTTGTCGATCTTGGTGAGGTCGTGGATCTGATCCACAGTGTAACCGGCACGCATCGCCTTGGAAATCACGAAGATTCGCTTATCTGTCGGCTCGCGGAGGGCTTCGTCCACGTCAGCGACCTGAAATTCCTTGTTGCCGACGAATCCGTGTGCTCCCTGACCGATCATTCTCAGACCTTTCTGGATGGCCTCCTCGAAGCTGCGGCCGATGGCCATAACCTCGCCGACGGATTTCATCGAGGACCCGATCTTACGTGAGACACCGTGGAACTTGCTGAGATCCCAGCGAGGAATCTTGCAGACGATGTAGTCAAGGGCTGGCTCAAAGAACGCAGGAGTTGTCTTGGTCACTGAGTTCTTGAGATCGAACAGGCCGTAGCCCAGGCCGAGTTTAGCGGCCACAAACGCCAGCGGATAGCCTGTCGCTTTGGATGCGAGGGCTGAGGAACGGCTCAGACGGGCGTTGACCTCGATCACACGGTAGTCCATAGCGTCCGGGTCGTAGGCGTACTGCACGTTGCACTCGCCCACTATTCCGATGTGGCGGACAATCTTGATGGAGAGCTCGCGCAGGAAGTAGTAGTCGTTGTTGGACAGAGTCTGGGACGGAGCCACAACGATGCTCTCTCCGGTGTGGATTCCGAGAGGGTCGAAGTTCTCCATATTGCAGACTGTGATACAGTTGTCGTAACGGTCACGGACAACTTCATATTCAATTTCCTTCCATCCTTTAAGTGATTTTTCCACAAGTACTTGGGGAGAGAATGAGAAGGCTTTCTCGCAGAGTTCATCAAGCTGCTCGTCGTTGTCGCAGAAACCGGATCCGAGGCCTCCGAGGGCGTATGCCGCGCGGACAATGAGCGGGAAGCCGAGCTCGTGGGCGGCCTTGCGGGCCTCCTCGATGTTGGACGCAGGGTGCGACTTGATGGTCTTCACGCCGATCTCGTCCAGTTTCTTGATGAAGAGGTCGCGGTCCTCCGTGTCCATAATCGCCTGGACCGGAGTGCCGAGCACCTGAACCTTGTACTTGTCCAGAATTCCGTTCTCGTAAAGCTCTACTCCGCAGTTAAGGGCGGTCTGGCCACCGAATGAGAGCAGGATGCCTTGTGGCTGCTCCTTGGCAATGACTTTCTCCACAAAGAACGGGGTTACAGGCAGGAAATATATCTTGTCGGCGACGCCTTCCGAGGTCTGAACGGTAGCGATGTTCGGATTGATGAGGACAGTCTCGATGCCTTCCTCGCGGAGGGCTTTGAGAGCCTGTGAGCCGGAGTAGTCAAACTCGCCGGCTTGACCGATCTTGAGCGCGCCCGATCCGAGGATCAGGACTTTCTTTATGTTGGTGTTTTTCATAAATATTCTTGCGTGAAATCTACAACTTGCTGATGAACTCGTCGAACAGGAAATTCGTGTCGGTCGGGCCGCTGGAGGCTTCCGGATGGAACTGAACCGAGCAGAAAGGCTTGGTCTTGTGTCGGATACCCTCGTTGGTGCCGTCGTTCATATTCACAAACCAAGGTTCCCAATCCGCTCCAAGGGTCTTGTCGTCAACTGCGAATCCGTGGTTCTGGGACGTGATGAAGCAGCGGTTCGTGCCGACCATACGGACGGGCTGGTTGTGGCTGCGGTGGCCGTACTTTAACTTATAGGTGTTGGCTCCGCCGGCTCTGGCAAGCAGCTGGTTGCCCATACATATTCCGAAAATTGGCTTGTCGCCTTCCATCGCCTTGCGAAGGTTAGCAACCGTGATGTTGCAGAACTGCGGGTTGCCAGGGCCGTTCGAGATGAAGAGTCCGTCGTAGTCAAGTTTGTTGAAATCGTAGTCCCAAGGCACTCTGACGACCTTCACTCCCCTGTCCATAAAGCATCTGAGGATGTTGTGCTTTACTCCGCAGTCCACCATCACGACCGTCTTGGAGCCGCTGCCATATTCAATGACATCCTTGCAGCTGACGATGGCGATCTGGTTGGCGAGGTTCGGGTCGTCGATCGGGAAATCCTTCTCAACACCATCCGGAACGATCATTCCGAGCATCGAGCCTTTCTCGCGCAGAAGCTGGGTCACGGCGCGCGTGTCGATTCCGAATATTCCCGGAATCTTCTGCTCTTTCAGCCATTCGTCCAGACTCTTGACCGCGTCCCAGTGGCTGTAGTCAAAGGAGTAGTCGCTGATGACCACTCCCCTTACCCAGATCTTTTCGGATTCGAAATTCTTCGAGATTCCGAGTTCATCCGCTCCTTCCTGTGGGACTCCGTAATTACCTATCAATGGATAGGTAACGCAGAGAATCTGTCCGGAATAGGACGGGTCTGTGAGGCTCTCGGGGTAGCCTACCATCGCGGTCGAGAAGACGACTTCGCCGTCGCACGGTCCGTCGTAGCCGAAGGAGAATCCACGGAACTCCGCCCCGTTCTCCAACTTAAGTGTCGCGCCTTTTTTTTCTTCCATTTTGTATAACCTAACTAACTATATTCAAAAAAAACGACCATCTCAAACAATGATGAAATGGTCGGTGAAAGTCAATGAAAGAACATTCCCACTGTGCATCCTGGGACGCACTGCCGCTCAAAGGTATTAAAGTCACATCAAGCATCGTGGAAGTTCGTTTCTTTTGCAAATTTAAGCAAAAAAACGGAATTACGCATCAAATTGTCAATGAATATAAATTCACTTCCTCCGCTTTGAGATGATGCGGAAAACAGCGATCGACAGGAATGTCAGAGCCTCGGTCGCCGGAAGCGCGAGCCATATTCCGTTCACCCCGGCGAAAAGCGGAATAATCATAAAGCAAGGCACAAGGAATATGACACCTCTCGAAAGCGAGAATATGGTCGCCGGAAGCGCCCGTTCCACACTCTGGTAATAGCCGATGGCCGCCACGTTCACAATCGACAGAGTGTAGCCTATCGCCATAAGCGGCACGCCGTGAGCCGCTATTGAATATGCGGGAGCGTCCTTGCTGAGGAACAGGGCGGCCACGTAGCTGATTCCGAAAGCCAGTGCCAGCGAGACCACGATTCCGAGTCCCAATGCTGTGAGCAGCGACACTTTGCGGGCCTCACGTACACGGTTGCGGTTGCCTGCCCCGTAGTTGAAGCTGATGATCGGTTGCGCTGATTGTGATATCGCGTTTCCGGTCATAAAGATGAACGGCATAATGTAGCAGGCGATTGAGAAGGCCGCGACACCGTCCTCACCTAAATACTTCATAAATACGTAGTTGCCAACGAACATCAACATTGAGATGCTGATCTCGCCAAGGAACGCGGACAGTCCGAGTCGGAATTGGTACCACAGGTTGCGCAGGGACAGGCAGAGGCTTTTCAAAGACATTTTCAAAGGGTAGAGCCTCATAGTCTTGGACAGGAATATTATGTAGAACAGCACCATAAGGCCTCCGGTCCAACAGCCGATGGCGGTGGCGATGGCGACTCCCTCAAGACCTTTTTCGAGTACGAACAGGAATACATAGTCCAGCACGACGTTGACGATGGACGGAATCGCGGCGGCTGCCGAAGCGTATTTTGGAGA
>CAVKYA010000022.1:4517-9247 GCA_963660255.1 Bacteroidaceae bacterium
ACAGCGGCGCGTTCGATGACTCCTTGTATATTCTTGAATCAGGAATATGGAGCGGCGCGAAGTCGGCGTCATTCGGAGACTCGGTCGTGTGGTTCGCGTTCGGTGGCGAGGCTGTTGTGGACATCTATTGCTACAACGCCCAGAGGCCATCGAAAATCACGATTATATCTGAAACAGACTGCGTCGCGTGGAGGATCAGCAAGACGCTTGTTGACAAATTGTGCGAGACATCTTTGGGCGTCGCCAATGCGATTAGGAAAGTCTTTGAGACAAACGCCTGCCATTTCGAGGACGAGGTCATTTGGATGGCTGACAAGGAAAGCGCTGGCAAAAGGTACAGTGCTTTGATAAATGACCACCCCGAACTTATTCTTAATGTACCTCTTAAAAAAATAGCGTCATATCTTTGGATGACACCACAGTCCCTCAGCAGGATACGAGCGGCGATTAACAAGGGTTGAAGAGTGATTGTTCCGTTATTTTTTGTGGTTCTGCCTCCAATTCTTTGCCGTCATACCTTGCCTGTTCTTAAACACACGGCAGAAATGTGGGACATCCTGAAAACCGCATCTGTAGCAGATTTCCTGAATGGTAAGAGATGTTTTATCCAGTAGGAGCGTGGCTTCACGCAACCGTATGTCGGTAAGGAATGACATAATAGTCGAACCAGTCTGTTGACGAAAGAAAGTGCACACAGCCGAACGGTTCATTCCTACAAATTGAGCGACCTCATCAATGGTGACTTGTCGCTGATAATTGCAATTCAGGAATACTTGGATGTTTTTCAACCTATTCTCTTCGGGTGTCGTCATTCTTCCAGCTATTTGGTGATTTTTGCTTTCAGCCACCAAGACCAATACTTGGGTTAAAAGCGCCATCTGCATCGCGCGAGACAGACGCTCCATTCGTATTAGGATTGCTGTGATATCCCTTTTGGTTTCTCCACCGAAACAGATGGCGTCTGTCTGTTGTTCAAAAGTCTCAACCAAAGGCTTGAAGTCAGGCAATATCTCCAACAAAGTATGTATAAAAGTCGGCTCCATAAGCACCGTGATATTTTCGACCATCTCATTAGTGCCCTCAAACCGCCAACAATGAGGCAGTTGCGGTGGCACCAACACAACATCGCCTGCAAAGAATGGCTCTGTTGTATCCCCGATGTTCCGTTTGCCTTCTCCTCTCATAATCAATGAAAGTTCCCACGTGGATTGCTGATGAATGCCAATCTGTTGTTGCGGAGACAGAAGGACGTGATCTAACTGAAATGTATTACACATATATTTATGCAGTTTACAACGAATTTCATCATTTGCAAATATTCAACAATTATTTGAAAATAAACAACAAATATTCAACAATTTCTTGTCGTAACTTTGCACCAGGATTGAAATAGCGAGAACAATGGATAATAGTAAATATTTGGCATCCAAGCCTCGATATGAGATATTGGATGGATTGAGAGGAGTGGCGGCAATGATAGTGGTAGGATTTCACCTCTTCGAGACCTATTCGACAGGACCCGACCATCAGATTCTGAATCACGGCTATCTGGCGGTGGATTTCTTCTTCGTGCTGTCGGGCTTCGTCATCGGATATGCCTACGACGACCGATGGAACAAGATGTGCACTTGGGATTTCTTCAAGCGAAGACTCATCAGGCTGCACCCGATGCTCGTGATCGGAACAGTACTTGGCGCACTGCTCTTCTATCTCGGCGATAGCGCCAACTTCCCGCTCATCGGCACAACGCCTTGGTGGAAGGTCGTGGCTCTCACACTCTTCTGCTGTACAATGTTGCCTGCCGCCAAATCGTGGGACATACGTGGCTGGACTGAAACCAATCCGCTGAACGGAGCCACTTGGTCGTTGATGTGGGAATATCTCGCCAATATCGCCTACGCACTATTCATCCGAAGATTCTCCAAGACAGTATTGGCGATATTCGTGGCTTGCTCTGCTTTCCTCACGCTCGACATCTGCCTAAACCTCGATGTCTTTCATCTTTTGGAAGGGCGAATGTATGCCGCCAACACGGTGATAGGTGGGTGGAGCATTGATGCCGAACAAGGGTACATCGGCATTGTCAGGCTGCTATATCCTTTTTTCTGTGGCCTGCTGCTATCCCGTATGAACAAGCTGATTCGTGTCAGAGGTGGATTCTGGTGGTGCAGCCTGATGGTGGCGGTGTTGCTCTGTATGCCTTGCATTCCTGGCGGAGAGCGTGGCACGTGGACCTGCGGCAATGGCATCTACAACGCCCTCTGCATCCTTGTCCTCTTCCCTCTCATCGTGGCAATGGGTGCGGGAAGCCGCGTCACCGACAAGCGAAGCCTCGCTGTATGCAAATGGCTCGGCGAATTGTCTTATCCGCTCTACGTCACACACTATCCATTGATTTACATACAGATGGCTTGGGCGGCAACCCATAAGGACGCACCTCTTGGTATGCACGTGTTTGTGGCTGTCAGCATCTTCCTCCTTGCCATCGGCATCGCTTGGGGAACATACAAGCTATACGATGTTCCTGTGAGGGAATGGCTGAAAAGCAAGTTGTTCAAAAAGTCATAAACCATTACAGTTTGCCTTTTCTGCGCATCACGATGTAAACCGTGACGCAGATGACAACGGAAAGGAGTGAGCCAGCGGGAGAGGCCAATCCCATCGGGAAGAGAGTGTCCGGGAACTTTATGGAAGTCAGGTAGGATAGAGGAATGCGGGCGCAGACAATCGACAGGAAGTTGTGGCAGAACGAGATGATTGAATAGCCACAGGCGGTGAAGAAACCGCTGAAACAGAAGTGGATGCCAGCGAATATGCAGTCCCAGACGTAGCCTTTCAGGTACTGCCCGCCAAGAGTGATGACCGTGCTGTCGCTCGTGAATATTCTTACGGCATATTCAGGAATGAATTGGAGAATCACTGACGCTACAGTGCCGAAGCTTACCGCGATTGCTATGGCATATTCCATTGTCTTTCTGGCTCTTTCAGGCTTTTTCGCCCCTATGTTCTGGGCAGCCATCGCGGAGACTGTCGCCAGCATCGCCGAAGGTACGATGAATAGCAGTCCGATGAATTTCTCCACGATTCCCACCGCCGCCGCGTCGTTCAGCCCCCTACCGTTTGCGATTATGGTGATAGCGATGAACGCGATCTGGATAAATCCGTCCTGAAGGGCGACCGGAACCCCGATTTTGAGGATTCCGCCCATTGTACGCCGCTCAGGTCTAAGGTCTTGGCCGGACATATTCAAAAGAGATTTTCTCCAGATCACTATGGCAGCGATGATGACGCTGATCATTTGGGACAAGGTGGTGCCGAGCGCCGCGCCGGTAGGGCCGAGTCCGAAATGGCCTATGAATATGTAGTCGAGCGCGATGTTCGCCACGCACGCCACTATCACGAAATACATCGGGCTTTTCGAGTCACCGAGGCCTCTGAATATGGACGCGATGATGTTGTAGGCGATGATGAACGGGATGCCGATGAAGCATATTCGCAGATAGTCGATTGTGCCTTTGACCGCTTCGGGTGGTGTGTCTATCAGGTTGACAATGCTTCTGTTGGCGAGCAGCAAGATGACCGTGGTGGCTATGGCTGTGATCGCGAACAGGGTGAATGTGTTGCCGATGGTTTTTGAGGCTTCAATTTTGTCTTTCGCTCCTATCGCCCTTGCAAGGCGCACCGTCGTGCCCATTGCGAGACCGATGATGATGACGGTGAACATATGCATTATCTGCGCCCCGTTGGCCACCGCCGTCGTGCTGTCCACGCCGCAGTATTGTCCTATCACGAACATATCCGCCAATCCGTAGAGGATCTGCAGGAAATATGACAGCATATACGGCAGTGAGAATCTGCTGATGTTGCCTATGATGCTGCCTTGTGTGAGGTCTGTCTGCGCCATAGCTTTGTTTTGAGGTGCAAATTTAATTAGTTTGGCGGGATTCTGGGCTTTCGGGGTTGAATATGTTTTAGATTGTTGATAAATTTGTCGGTTGTTTGGGAGCCTTAGATAGACTCTAGGTATTATTGGTCCCTGAGCCTGTCGAAGGGACTTGACATTACGATAAAAATAGAATAATGCTGAATATAGAAGACACAATCGTCGCCCCGGCCACCGTTCCTGGAACAGGTGCCATCGCCATAGTGAGAATGAGCGGAAAGGATTCCTTTTCCATCGCTGATAAAGTGATTTCGTGCAAAGGTGGCACTATTTCATCAGCCGAAGGTTATAGGCTTCGATATGGAGTTACTCTTGAGACAGACGGCTCCGATCTCGACACTGTTTTAGTCAGTGTTTTCCGTGCCCCACATTCCTACACCGGTGAGGATTCAGTAGAGATCTCCTGTCACTCGTCCAAGTACATTGTCGAAAGGCTCCTCCAAAGGCTGGTAGAAGCCGGAGCACGTGCCGCTGGTCCTGGAGAATTCACTCAAAGGGCCTTTGTAAATGGCAAGATGGACTTGGCTCAGGCAGAAGCCGTTGCCGATGTGATTTCAGCACAGAACGAAGCCGCACACAAAGTCGCTTTCAGCCAGTTGAAAGGCGGTTTCTCCAAAGAACTGAAAGGCCTGAGGGACGAGTTATTGAGGATGACATCCTTGTTGGAATTGGAATTGGATTTCAGCGAGGAGGATGTAGAGTTTGCCAGCCGCTCGGAACTTTCGTCGTTGCTCGATGATGTGCTTTTGCATATTCATTCGCTGACAGATTCCTTCCGTTATGGCAA
>CAVKYA010000022.1:9921-18591 GCA_963660255.1 Bacteroidaceae bacterium
TACATCATCTTGGAACGATTGTCGGAGAAGTCACCACGGATGAGGTGCTGGGGAACATATTCTCGCATTTTTGCATCGGAAAGTAGCCCCTAATCGGCATCTGAATACATTCATCGGAATTTAACTGATTTTCAGTAAGTTGAATTTTCACGCCATTCAAACTTATTGTTAAATTTCGATGCATTTTAACCGATTTTTGTCTATATTTGTACCGCATTTGTACCGCATGCGGTACAAATCACCGTTGTTTATCGACCACTGAGCCGAGGAAGTCCACGACCTGAACAACGTTGAACAACCTTGAACAAAGATGAACAACAAAACACGGCAAAAATCGGTGATGCAGCCCAAGTAGCACGGCTATGTACTCGCAGAACACCTACCGCAAGACTTGTGAGCAATGCGGATGCGAATTCACCTCGCAGAAATCAACGGCTCACTACTGCTCATCCCGATGCGCCAACCTCGCAAGACGGCACCGCAAACGGGACGAAAGACTGAAAGGCACCGCGCTCGAAGTCAGAGAACGGGAAAGGCTCGCCCTGCTCGACAAAGACTACCTCACTCTCAGCGACGCCGCACGGATGCTCCAGATGTCGAGAAACACCCTCTACAAGATAGTGAAGGAACACGGCATCAAACTGCAGCGCTTCACCGTCCGGACCGTAAGAATCGCACGCGAAGACCTCGACCGGATTGCCGCCGAGTTCGGGCAGGACAGCATCAGCCCCGCCCTCCCGCCTCAGGAAGAAGACCTCGGACGCTGGATGACAAGAGAACAGGTGATGGAAAAATATGACGTCACATACAGCTGGTTCTACTCCGTGCTCAAAAAACGCGGAGTCAAGACCAAGATGATAGGCTCTCTCGGTTTCTACGACCGCGACACGATGCACCGGCTCTTCGCCAACCAGGACTATTCCCACATCACCGAATGGTACACCTTCGACGACCTCCGCCAAGCCACGGGAATGCGCACCGAATCCATCTGCGACTTCGTCAAGGAGCACAAAATCCCCAAGATGAAAAAGAACGGCGTCACCTACGTCTCAAAGCTTCATTGGGACGATGCCCGGGGCAACAACTTCGACACCGACGACTACTACACCATCCTGCAGATAAGCCGGACATACGGCCTCTCGCGCAACCACCTCTACACCCTGCTGAAAGAAGCGAAGATAAACCGGATTAAGCGCGGAAATTTCGTATATTTCCCACGCCAGGAGGTGGACACGGTCCTTGCAGACAGAAAACAAAAGGAGAAATAAAATATGGGCAGCACAAAAGTAACACTTCGCAGACGCGAATACCCGAGCGGCAAAGTCTCGCTCTACCTCGACTTCTATCCCGGCATCAAGAACCCCAAGACAGGAATCGAAAGCCGCCGGGAATATCTCGGCATCTACATAATGAAAAGCCCCCGCACCGCAGCGGAGCGCAAAATCAACGCAGCCAAGCTCAAACAGGCCGAAGCCATCCGCGCCCAGAGGGAACTCTCCCTCATCAACGAGCAATACGGCTTCCTCGACAAAACCAAAGGCCGCGCCGACGCACTGGACTACTTCAACTCCCTGCTTACCGGCAAAGACAAGAAATGGCAGATAGTCTATGAACACTTCCGCAAATTCGTCCACGCCAGATGCACCTTCGACAAGCTCGACGTCGAACTCTGCAACGGCTTCCGGGACTACCTCCTCACGGCCAACCGGATGAACAGCAAGACCCTCAAGATCTCCCAGAACTCCGCATCGACCTACTGGAGCACATTCAGAGCCTTCCTCGCCGCCGCCTACAAAGACGGCTACCTCAACGACAACATCAATGACAACCTCGACAAGATAGAGTCCAAAGAAACTCGCCGAGAATACCTTACCCTCGACGAACTCAAGAAACTCTACAACACCCCTTGCGACTGCCCCGTCCTGCGCTCCGCATCCATATTCTCCTGCCTTACGGGACTGCGCATAAGCGACATCCTCGCCCTACGCTGGGAAGACATCCGCGACTACCCAGGAGGCGGCAAATGCGTCCGCATCTGCACCGAAAAGACCGACACCGAGGCCACCATCCCCATCAGCCGGGAAGCCCTCGACATCTGCGGCACGCCCGGCACAGGCCCAGTCTTCAAAGGACTTGACAGGAATATGGTCAACTCCCGCCTAAAGCCGTGGCTCCGGAAAGCCGGAATCGACAAATACATCACCTTCCACTGCTTCCGCCACACCTACGCCACCCTGCTCATCGCCGGAGGAATGGACATCTACACCGTCTCCAAGATGCTCACCCACAAGAACGTCTCCACCACCCAGATCTACGCCGACCTCGTAAACGAAAAGAAACGCGAAGCCGCCGAAACCATCAAGATAACGGAGGAATAGGACAATGAATATGTCAAGTGAACTGCGACGTGGCAAGCTTCTCCCGAGTGGAGTAAGCGAAGACCAATACAAGAACCTGCTTTTCGATGAAAAGGAGGTCAAGTTTGAATTCGACGAACTGGCTGAATTGACATTTCCCTATCCTCAAGTGTCAACGAAAGTGAAGTATGCAAAGCGTAGGATTGACAACGAGTTGACAGCTCATCTCAACTCCATTATCAAGAACCAATCGGAAGGCTGCACGCAGAACAGAGTTCTGAACCAATTACTTCACCTCGGTCGTGACCTCAAAGGCATTCTCAACACCTCTCAAGAAGTAATTGACGATAAGGGTTACGATCTTGAAAGACTTTGCGCGAAGAAGGCAAGTTTCAGGGACGACCTCGAATATTACGAATTCACCTACATCTATCATTATATACAGCAGGCTGCGATTCGTTCCGTTCTGGAATTTCAGGCCCATTTCATAGATTTGATTCCGGAAGAGAAGCAAATCACCATTCAGAAGATATATAATGATATGCTCCATATGGCAGTTCCTGAAAACCTGTCGATACAGGTTGTTGAGAATGAAACGGACGATATCCATCTTGATTTGAATGAGTGCCAAGAAGACAAGATGCCGACCAACGCTGAATTGTTCTACGAAGAGGTGTCAAAATACAACTTTACAGCTTTGCCTAAGCTTGCTGAATTACCGGAGAATAAGAGAAGGATTCTGATAGCACAGATTGCCGCTCATCCACTGCCATATGTGGTAGCTATGTTGGATTATCTCGGATACCCGGCTTATCTCAAATTGAATTATAACTTAAAAATGACGCAGATTCACAAGCACGTGCAAATTGCCACAAACACTAAATCCAAGAGATCTGTGGAGGGCAATTTTAATGTGTTGAATCCGGAATCCAAGGACAATATGGAACGTTACACGTCATACAGTTACAAAGAAATCGTAAAGGATGACTATCAACGTCTAAAGTGTAAATAGCTGATTACCAGCAATGCCGCTAAATCCACGCGCATCAAATGTAAAATACGCGTAGTGAGGCCGTAAAATGCCTACCCTCTCTTTGAGCCGCAGTCCGATAGACGGATTTGCGGCTTTCCTGTTATTGGCACACTCGAAAGTCTTACCGCCGAAAAACAGAAGCACGATGGCAGACGTTTTTTCAAAAATCACTTACGACACAGTGCCCCAGGCGCTGTCGTACCTCATCGGGAAGGTAGAGAAACTTGAATCCCTTCTCGAAACCACCGCCTCGACCGCTCCGGTCGAGAAACAGCCCGTCTGGATGACGATGGCGGAATTCCGCGCATTTCATCCCGAACATCCCGCACCCACCACCGTTTACGGCTGGGTGCGCAACGGCCTCATCCCCCACTACAAGAAGGGCAAGAAACTCTTCTTCAAGCGCAGCGAGATAGAAGCCTGGCTCAACGACGGACGGCAGAAAACCGACTCCGAATACGAAGCGGAGGCTACCGACTACATCAACAGAAGGAGGACCGCAAGATGAAAGAGCCGCAGCACATCTCTGAAGTAATCATCAAGATTGCGGCAGACCCCAAAGACGATTTCGGCAAAGTACTCCGCCAATGCCCTTTCATCCAGGCGGAACTCCTCCGACGCAAAATCATCAGCCTCGACGACCTGTCTGACGACCAGATCAAGCGTCTCAGCGATGATGCCTTCCTCGAAGACTGGATTGACGGCCAGGTGGTGATGCAAAAGCTGCACATCAGTCCCCGCACCCTCCAGACACTCAGGTCCAACGGCACTGTCCCCTACACCAAGATAGGCCACAAGATCTGGTATCTCCGACAGGACATCGAAAAAGTCCTCCGCAGCAACTACGTAATGTTCAACATCCGCGAACGCTATGGAGAAGACCTTTGACCGCTCGGCGGTGCTCCGCAAGACAAACTGGGGCATCGACATCTACGCCCACATCCTCCGCCGGTTCTACCCCGGCGAGGTTGTGATGAAAGTCACCGGCAGGGATTGCGGCATCGTCCGCAACCCCTTCGCCGGGGGCGTTCAGTCCCTCCACGTCTGGTTCGCCAAGAATGACACGGACGCACGCCTCTCCGACGAGACCGCCTACCACCACGACGAGAACGGAGCGATTCCCGACGGAGACGCACTTGACTTCGCCGAGCTCTACTACCACCAGACCGGACAGGAACTTCTCGCCACGCTCAACCGCGAGATGTACCTCCATCTGGATTCAGAGCATCCGCAGTATGCAGGCCCGCAGACCGCACACGTGGACAAAGGCCCGAAATTCTCATTCTTCAAAGCCCCGATTACCAACAAGTTCCCCCTCAAGAGCATTACCGTCCTCGATGCCTACAACTACATCGCAGGCCCCTATGCCCGGCAGCAGACCGAAGAACTGAGGTCAATCCCGGACAAGAAGAAAGCGGCCCTCTACAAGCAGTCCCGTTTCGCATACGTCACCTTCTGCGGCGAGTTCGACGTCCGCTCCAACGGCAGCGTCAAGACCGCCAGCGGCCTCCTCTGCCTCGACTTCGACCACATCCCCGATGTTGACGCGCTCAAGCTGCGGCTCCTCCAGGACCGCTACTTCACCACAGCGCTCGCATTCCGAAGCCCCTCCGGCGACGGCCTCAAATGGGTCGTCGAAATCGACAGAGGCCCGCTCTCCCACTCCGACTTCTTCAGGGCAGTCGCCAACTACATAACAACGGCCTACGGCATCGAGCCGGACAAGTCAGGCAAGGACATCGCCAGAGCCTGCTTCCTCCCTTACGACCCCGAAGCCTACATCAACCCTTTATTCTGTTAAGATATGGACAAATTCATTCCGGAAGAGTGGCTGGCCAAAGAACCTGCCCCTTCCACAAGAAACTATACCCATAATCCTGACTCACAGGACGACATCGAACTCATCACCCGGCGCATCGAAGCCGCACGCGCCGACATCACGCAAGGCTACGACAACTGGCGGGACATCGGCTTCGCCCTCTCCTCCGAGCTTGGCGAATCGGGCCGTGACATCTACCACCGCGTCAGCCGCTTCAACCCAGGCTATTCCGAGACCGAATGCGATGCCCAGTACGACAAATGCCTCCGCTCCCACGGCACGGGCATCACCGTCAAGACCTTCTTCCAGAAAGCCAAAGAAGCCGGCATCAGCCTCGCCACCAAATCCGCAACATCCGCAGTTTCCGCAAAATCCGCAACCGCACAGACTGCGGATATCCCGACAAACACCAAGATGAAATCCGCTGACTCCCCCACTGCGGATATTGAGGATTCTGCGGAAACTGCGGAAATCTCCTCCGGCGAACCCCTCCCGACATTCTCGCAGGACATCGAGGCCGACCTGCCCGAATTCCTCCGCAGAATCGCCGCCGTGAGCAACTCCGTCTATGATGAAGACATCCTCATCCTCGGCTCGCTCGCGGTCCTCTCCTCCTGTATGCCTCATATACAAGGCATCTACGACCGCAGGATCATCTTCCCGAACCTCTTCCTCTTCGTCACGGCCAGAGCCTCCTCAGGCAAAGGCAGACTCACCCTCTGCCGCTACCTTGTCGAACCCGTCCACGACCGCCTCCGCGAAATCAACGAGGCCGAAGTGATGGAATACAAGCAGAAGCTCGCCGAGTACAACGCCGCCGGCAAGAAGAAAGCCGCTATGGAGAAGCCCGAAGAGCCGCCCCTCCGTATGCTCTTCATCCCGGCCAACTCCTCCGCCACCGCAGTCTATCAAGTGCTCGGCGACAACGGAGGCAGCGGTCTGATGTTCGAGACCGAGGGCGACACCCTCGCCAACACCTTCGGCTCCGACTACGGCAACTACTCCGACGGCTTCCGCAAGGCCTTCCACCACGAAAACATCTCCTACATCCGCCGCAAGGACCGCGAATATGTCAACATCCGCCAGCCCCGACTCTCCACCGTCCTCACCGGCACTCCGCGCCAGATACTCAACCTTATCACCGATGCCGAAAACGGCCTTTTCAGCCGCTTCGCATTCTACTGCCTGGATGTCCCGGTGGTCTGGAACGATGTCTTCGGCGACTCTTCGTCCACAGGCACCCTCGACGACTGCTTCCGTCAGCTCGGCACCGAATATTACGACCTGTTCCAGATTCTTGACGGCAAGACCGGTGACCTCCTCTTCAGCTTCACCCGTGAGCAGTGCGAAGATTTCAACTCCACCTTCGCCCGCTGGCAGGAAGAATGCCTTGCCGACTGCGGAGAAGACTTCGTCGCATCCGTCCGGAGACTCGGAGTCGTGATGTTCCGCATCGCTATGTGCCTCTCCGTCCTCCGGCTCGCCGAAGACGGCGACTTCGAAAGCGACATCACCTGCCTTGATGCAGACTACAGGACAGCCAAGACCATCGTATCGGTCATCCTCCGGCACAACGTCCGAGTATTCCTCACGCTCCCTGCCGACGCCGCCCCGGCGCAGAAATCGAAAGGCGCGGAGCGCACCATTCAGAAGCAGCAGTTCTGGGACAGGCTTCCCGCCGAGTTCGACCGCAAGGAATATTCGCAGATTGCCGGCTCCCTCGGTCTCAACGCCAAATCCCTCGACCGCACCGTCCGCAAATGGTGCGACGAAGGCAAGCTTGAGAACGTCTCGCACGGGAAGTACCGGAAGGTGTGATTTTGAGTTGCGGCGGCGGTTTTCTCCCTGCCGCAACTCTTTCATCCTTATGCAGTTTTGATTATTTATCTGCATATTATGCCGTTTACTGATGATATTTTTGTACTTTTGTTAGTTTAATACCTGTTATTCTTTGCAAAGTCATGGCGAATGGCAGGTTAAAGATGATTTATAGGTATGAGCAATAGTAATAAAATATATACGATCGCATCCTTCTTTGCAGGAATAGGGGGCTTCGATATCGCCTTTGAGAGAAATGGATTTAAGACCACGTATCTATGCGAGATAAATCCATTCTGTCAGAGCATTCTGAATGATCATTGGCCAAAAGTCAAGATGTGTGGTGATATTAATGAGACTGATATTAAAAACATCCCTCGTGCACAAATCTGGTGCGGTGGATTCCCTTGTCAAGACATATCGGTCGCCCGAGGAAAATCCAAGCGTCTGGGATTATCGGGCAGTCGTTCAGGATTATTCTATCAATATGCGGAATTGATTGAACGCGCAAAACCCAAAGTGGTTGTTATTGAGAATGTTGAAGGGTTATTTACCTCCAATGGAGGACGAGACTTTGGAGTTATTCTCCAGACCATGACATCTATGGGGTACGCTGTAGGATGGCGGTTATTGAATAGTCGATATTTTGGTGTTCCACAATCGCGAACCCGTGTCTACATGTGTTGTTGGTTAAATCAGCCAGGCAAGGTGTTGAGAGTACTGTTTGACAAGGATGGAGCTGAAAAGCCCAAACATAGTAGAGCAGATTTCATTACTGAGGCAAATAATCCCGACGAATATCCAAAGGTGCCGAAAGTCGCATATTGTCTTGCAGCATCCTCCGGACGGCATACCGGAACAGATTGGAGTAGGACATACGTCGTTTGCCATAATGGAGTTCGGCGTATGACTCCACTTGAATCTGAAAGACTTCAAGGTTTCCCAGATAATTGGACAGCCCCTATTAACTATCAAGGAGATCCTGAAAGCATTAATACCTTAAGATATACGGCCATCGGAAATGCAGTCTCCGTACCTGTTGTGGAATGGCTTGCAAAACGCCTTTATGTGGAATTGGGAAAAACATCAAGAGATTCCTGGGATATTGCAAATATAAACAAGTTGATACCCGAGTTCAAGAACAGCATTTGGTCGACTAAATTGGATGAGGTAGATTTCTCAAATGAAGAGATTAAACATAAATGGGAACGAGGAGGTATAGCTTGGAAAGATTCCGTTATACAATGCTCAATCAATCCAACCCCGTCTGCAATTGTCGAGTCATCTTTGTCTGATTTGATTGAAAAAGAAGACGTGGCACAATGTTATTACTTATCCCCCAACGCCGCAGAAGGCATTATACGAAGAGTCAATCGTCAAGGAAGAACATTGTTTGCTCCCTTAAGAACCGCATTAGAAGAACTAAGAAACCATAATAGCCATGAGTAGTTTATCAATCGCGTCGCTCAGATTAGGTAAGGCTAGCGTTCAAGCCATAAAAGAGTTGAACGGTATCTCTACAGGCATAACTATCCCCTTCGAGATAACCGTAAAATGCACGCAGGTGCCTACTGAATTTGGCGAAGGAACTTACGTGCTTATCTGGTTGGGGTCGGACAATAGCAAAGGCATACCCACAGAAT
>CAVKYA010000023.1:0-18326 GCA_963660255.1 Bacteroidaceae bacterium
GTCCACATTGATGTAGGACGATGCCAACATAAAGAACGTCCTGGCTTCCTTCCTCATCCTGAGTTCCGTCCACCGCGCCTTCCATTGTTCGGCCACACGACATTTGCTCCGATAGATGTTCAGATTCTCATTGCTGTGGGTCTTCAACCATTTGTCTTTGGCCGCGGCGGCCTCGTGGAGACACTCGTTATAGACCAGACCGGCCTTCAGCACAAGGACGATGGCCGGAATGTTCATATTGTGGGCATATTTCAGGATCCAGTCATATTCCCCGATGTGCGTGGTGTCCGGCATATCGGTGGTGAAACTGAAACCTCGATAGAAGACACTGTGGCCATATTCCTGCCTGTAGCCGCGGACGGCCTTCAGCAGGTTGGAGATCTTGTCTTCCCGGAAATATTTCACCTCATCCCCGAAGACAAAGACGTAGGAGGCTCCGGCAAGGGTGGCCGGGCGGTCAAGGGAGCCGAAGCGGATGTTGGTGCCGGTGTAGAAGATAATGGTGCGTTTGTAGGAGACCAGCTTGTTGAACGGCTTCCAGAAATGGGGCTTCAGCCAATCCGGAAGATTAGCCTTTTCAGCCTCGGTGAATGTCGGCGGCTCCTTCTCAATAACATAGTGGACTCCTTCACGCAGGCCTTTGCGCTCCAGTCCTTCCAAAACAGAAGGCAGGATGTTGGCGTTCAGGTTCGTGAACGTGTCGGCCACCCAGACCACGGGCGCGCCCGGCATATCATAGATGACATCCAGTAGCCTTTCAGCCTGGATGTCGGTTGTCTTGGCTCCGCCACGCCCCACGACCTGAAGGTTCTGGCACGCTCCGGCCAGCGACACAATCTGTGCGAATGGGTTCTGGTACTGTACGGAAGCCGCCTGTGTGGATTCGGGTTTAACTCTCTTCCTTTGCATCTTCGAGGTATTTCACAATGTCAAGATCCGTGATTCCGGCATCTGTCTTGAGTCTCCTCTTGACAGCCTCCGGAGCTACCACGGTGTCAATCTGGCGTTCCAGCTCATCGCGGTTGGCCGCCGGAAGTCCGATTGATTCAGGCGTGGCCGAAAGCAGACGGAACATAGGCTGGTAGAGTTCGGCAGGAAGCTTGGCCGGATCGTCTTTATCCAGCTGGAGGGCTCTTGCCTTGTTGGCAAGGATGTCGGCGGCCACCGCATAGTCCTTGGAAGTCTTTGCGGCATCCCTCGCGGCAACATAAAGAGTGTCGAATTGATCCGCCATCTTGTTGCGCATCGCCTCCTTGGAGACCTTGCGGTTGCAGAAGAACAGCTCCATCGCTTCTGAATATATGTCCGCCGCCCGCTGGTAAGGGATGCAGAACGGCGCGTTGGTCAGGAACTTGATTGTCCGCCTCTTTCCGTACTGGCCGTCCAATGAATATATCAGTGTCAGCAGGTCGATGTAGATCCGCTCCTTGTCGGAAAGGGTTCCCTTGGAGCCGGAAGCGATATATTCCTGAATCTTCTCAAACGCGCCTTCTTTCTCGGCGCCACCGAACAGATCCAGCTTGGAGATGGTGAATCTTTTGTCCCGGACGATGTCCCGGAACTGCTCGACGGAGTCAGCGGCACCGCCCATCGCCCCACGAACCACGGCCAATTCGATTTTCGCCCTTTTCTCCAGCTGGCCGCGTTTGATGGCATCGCGGATCTTTTGCTCATCGGTCGCTGAGCTTGCCGAAGCGTTGCCGTTGTTGGTCGCTGAGCTTGCCGAAGCGTTGCCGTTGTTGGTCGCTGAGCTTGTCGAAGCGCCGGTCACTTCGACAGGCTCAGTGACCGAATTGGCCAAAATAGTCGCCAACTGCCTTTCGGTGATGTCCAGGAATCCGGCCAGCTCGGTGTCGGTCCAGCCGATGGCCGCAAGGGATGAAAGATCATCGAGAAGTTCGGTTGTCAGTTCCTTCATATTCTTCAATCATTCGGTTGATTTCATTGAGAGTCATCCGCAGGCGGCCAAGCCGCTCCTCTCTTGGTACTTTCAGATCAGGACGGTCGCCTTTCCGGATTTCCCGCTCGGCACGCCAGATGGAATCCTGAACGTTCCGCCTTTTACGGATCAAGCTTGTGACCGGCAATCGACGAAGCTCATCCATCTTCCTTGACAAGGCGAAGATCGGATGCTTGCCAAGAATCCTGCGATGCTCCTTATAATACTGAAATTCAAGTCGAGAACTTGAATTTTGAGTAAAATTTCTTACTGTTTTTTCAGCAGTCTCGAAGCAATCTTCCGGAGTCGCGCACTTGAAGAGATCCTCGTGGGCGTTGACATAGTTGTGCCACGATGTGATCATGTCCGCGGCAAGGGCTTTCAGTTCGGTCGGGCAATCCGGTTCAGCCAGAAACGGCCAGTCCTCCCGGAAGCGACCACCCTTGGTCAGCGTCTGCGAAAACGGCACCTCGGTGGCGAACGGAAGCAAAGCTTTCTTCAGGAGGTATGAATATTCCTTCGGGGCTTTCCGCACCAGCGCGTCGAGCCACTTGTTGGGCGCGTATATGCTCAAGAGCCGAAGTCCTTCAGTGACCTCGGCTCCCGAACATATCCATCTGTCAATCTCGTTACTCATTCAAAAGGTATTGGTCAATCAGATGTGCGATGGCCGCATAGCCTTGCGGTGTGGCGAACACGAACTTCTTGCGGACGAACGCCTCGATGACAAGGTGCTCGCAAGGATTCGCGCGATAGACCGGCGTCACGATGTTGCCGAACCGGAATCCGGCCTCGATTGGCCTATGAAGATTCTTCTTGAAGTAGGCCTTCAGGAACTCTTCCGCTGTCTGGTCTTGAGCAGGAAGCATCTCCACCAGTTTCTCCTTGGAGAACGGTTTCGGAAGTCTTTCGCCATACACCTTGTTGCCCTGGACATCCAGGAACACAAGAGGTGTTGCCAGTTCCCCGATAGAGATCTTGGCGCAAGGAACGCAGTTGGCAGGAGCAAGGATGAAGTCATCAGCCACATTGTTGTCGGCGATGATTCCGGCAAGTATGTCGCGGATGTCAGCGTCCTGCCCGGCCGTGATGGCAACAGGCTTGACACCTGTCATCTTCTCCCAGACTTTGGACAACTGGCCGTCCGTGCCCTCGTAGGCACAGACAACCAGATTCGTTACGCCGCTTACAACATTGTCTACGGCTTTGGCTGTGTCGTTCTTAGCCATCCGCTAAGCTCCTCCAGCCACGGTTGCGGTCTCACCGGCAATCTCCGGCATCTCTCCAGAATATTCACCGGCTAGAAACTTGTCAGGCAGTGCCTGCTTCCAGGTCAGTGTCCTCTTGGTAGCCTCGCCATCCATCTTGGTCTCAAGGGAAAGCCTGAGCGGATTGCAGACGCGTCCCATAATCTGAGGACGGCCGGCGTCCGTTCCGTCGCACTCCTGCACGATGGCGATCACACCACGGTTCTTGAAGATCTCGATGAAATTCTTGATGGCCACCGAGTTGCCCGGATGGTCGAACACGATTCCAGTCTTGATGCCTTCCGCGTCCGGATCACCGGAAAGTTCCTCGGTAATCTGGATGGTGGAGGCGGTCGCGTAGATCGAGAGTGCCTTGGCACCGGTCTTCAGGGTGATATTACCGGTCACAACACAGTTGCCGACCTCTCTTGTCGGTTCGCTGGCGACATCCTCCACGTCGATGAGGATGATCTGTGATTTCCTGTTGGCGGCGCAACCAGCGCCGTCACCAGGTCTTGGAATTGATAATTTAACGTAAGCCATAATTCGTGCTTGTTATTTGGTTATGCACCGCCCTCTCCTTGGTCAGGGTTGCTTTCTGAACCCTGATCCTTGGTGTTGTCGGTGGCCTTCTTTCCGTTCTCCCACTTGTCGGTGTCCGGAACATCGGAAACGATGCTCTCCACCGGAGTGTAGCCGTCCGGAACAGCGGCATAGACAGCCTCGGCGATCTTGAATCCCGTTGAGAGGGAATATTCACCGAACACTTTCACGTCGTAGTTCTGCTCCTCGATCTTGACGATGCAGTTCTCCGCCTTTGAGAGGTCAACCAGCTCAACGAAGTTCTCCTTTGGAGTCGCGAAGATGATAGGGGAGTTGTACATCGATTTGAGAGGAACGAGATGGAAGTTCGTGAAACGGATGCTTCCGTCATTCTCGTAACCCGTGTACTTGCCGTTCACCGCGAAATCGGCCCTCTTGTAGCGGGTCAGCAACTGCTCTGAGCAGTGGATGGTCACGATGTGGGCGAACAATCCGGAGATACTGTCCACGAAGCCGTCGATGTAGGCAAGGAGTTCGGAGTCGGACATCTGCATAGGATCAGCCGCTGCCTTGTAGTAGTTGATCTTGCAGTTCTCATCGGACTTGCCTTCCACAAGGATGGTCTCGAAACCGTCCATGGAGTTCTTGGCCGCCTTGCCGGTGTCACCGTCAGCGACAACGCCAGCGTCGATGAACTTACCCTTGGCGATCATCGAGATGGTGATGTCATCCAGCACCTTAGGAAGGATGTGGTTCTCGATGATGTAGCGGGTGATAGGCATATCCGCCATAGTCTTGCCCTGCTCGTAGAGATAGAGCAGCCAGCTCTTGAGCACATCCGCAGGCTGGATCAGCACGTTCAGCTTGTGACGGCGGTAAGGAATCCTGATCGGAGTGAACTTGGCCGCTCCCTTAGGAGTCCATTTCGGGGTGAACTGCTGTGAGACCTCTGACATTATGGCCGCGCTCGCGATGTAGTCAGTGTTGGACTGGATTCGGGTCATATGCTTTGCGTCGTCGAATCCGTTGTAGATCCTCTTGTTAAGGAGTTCCAACTTCATCTTTGGAGGCATCACCATCGAGAACTCGGCGTTGAGATCCTTGATGTCGATGGAAGCGTCATCCATCGCCGCGAAAGCGTAAGGATTGACGGAGTCAAGGGCCTCTTTCACAAGCTTGTTGTGGGCCGCCGCCATATTGATGGCAAAGACCTTGGCTTCCTTGGATGCAGGTGCTGCAGTGGCAGCCGGCTTAGGCTCCGGCTCGGAAGCCAGTGAGACAACGTCCTTCTGAAGCTTCTTCACCTGCTCTTTAAGAGCGGCTGTGGCCTCCGCTGTCTTTGCGGCCACGGCAGCGTCGAAAAGGGTAACGGCATCGCCCTCCTCATCGAGGTTGATGCTTTCCAGTTTGTCGAGAAAGTCCTGGCCATAGTTCTCCAGAACCTTCTGCCGCTCCTGATCGGAAAGGGAGACCTTGCCGTCCTTGACGTCAAGCTCGCTCTTGCCGAAGAGACGGGCCACAAGTCGGCCCATCTTGGAATTGTTGAGAGTTTTCTTATCCATTATGAAAAAGATTGGTTAAACGCTTGTGAGTGCGAAGACCGCCTCTATGGTCTCCGAAAGGGTCTTCTTCGCATCGGCCATATTCAGACGCAGCGCATCGGCGGTGCCGAACATCGCTCCGCTCAAAACACCGTGTTCCTCTTTCTGAATATTCGGTCTTCCGGACACGACCGCATTCTGGAACTGCTTCACCAGCGGCTTGAGTTCCGCCTTGGCTGTCTCGAAGTTTCCTGCCAGCGCGTCCCTGTAGGCACGGTTTTTCTCGGAGGACTCATCCGCATAGACGGGGATAGTCTTTTCTCCGGTTGCCGGATTGACGGCCGTGCTGTCAACAAAGACATACATCGCCCCGATGGAGCCGACCTCAGAGAGATCGTTGTCCATATAGATGGCATCGCATTGAGAGGCCACCCAGTAGGCAGCCGAGGCGCAGCAGTCAGCGTGCACATAGACCGGCTTTCCGTGTGCCTTTGCATAGTCTATCGCTTCGAGCATCGGTGGAATAGCCGAACAGCTTCCACCAGGGGAGTCTATGTCCAGGACGATACCGATGACATCTTCGTCATCGGCCATCTCCCGGAGTTTTTTTGCTATGAACGTGGTTCCGTAACTTTCGCAGGTGTCATACTTGGTCATCGTGCCGTGAAGCGGAACGATTGCGACACTCTTGGCTTTCCCGGCTCCAGCGCCGGAATCGGCCACGGTGGAGACCACCGCGGCCTTCACTTCCATCTCCACAGGCAGTTTGTTGAGAAACGCCCTGGCCACCGGAAGCAGCGTGTCAGGGTTGGCGACAAGCCATTTCCCCTGCATTATGTCCCTTGCCAGCTGGAATGTGTCTGCTTTCATCTTCTGTATCAATGTTTACACAAAGATAGAAGCAGGCATCCCAAACCGAAAGGACACATTAATATACAGGGAATTGGTACGAGCAGGACAATTTCAGAGTGTTGGTCTCGTTGACCTCGAAGGTTAAAGGTAAGTCCTCCGTGCCGTAGGTCTCATCGTCCCCGTGGCAGAATCCCACCTTTAATATAAGGTTGTCCCTCATCACGTCGGAGGCCTCTGAGAGCGTGGCGTTGATCTTGACGGTGGCCAGCCTTCCGGCATCCTCCGTCTTCTCGGATCTCTCGATCGTGGCCGTTCCAGGAACGAGCGCAAGCTTGCGCCAGATGCCATCCTGTTTGTCAAGGCTCTGAGCCTGTAGCGTGTCAATGATTCTGATCATCATTCAATCCCTTTAAGTTGATAGTCCTGTCAATATAATGGATCCGTTGCAGCAGTTTCCCGGTCATCTTGTCAAGAATCTGCTGAGATTGCCGGTAGATCCGCTTGTGGAGAGCGTCGAACCGGTCGGTTGAGAACAGACTGCGTGTCACGATGAACGCCGAGACGATGTCCTTCTTCTGGAATCCGAGCTCGAATCCGGCAAGGTAATACTGCTTGAACTCGATGTCGAAGAACGCCGCTATGGCCATATTCAGAGCCGCCGTGTCGTGTCTGTTGTAGTAGAGGAACCGGTTCAGCAGCGGCTTTGTCGCCTCATCGTTCGGAAGTACCAGATCAATGAAGCCGTCACCATCCACCGGCACCGGACGTTCCGACACCTTGCAGTGGGCCACAAGCAGCTTGCCAACGCTGTTGCGGGCGCAGACTTTCAGAGGCCCGCCCGGACTTTCAGGCGGGAACAGGTAAGCCAGATAATCAGCCATCATCGGCGAATCCACTTTCAATTTGACATCGAGCATTTCACAGTTCATCAAATATTTGGAAGACATTTTTCGCAAAAACAGCAACTACACTAACTACACTTGAAGCTATGTTTGATTATCAATGAGTTAACCAAAAACGAGGTGTAGTTGAGCCCCGAAATTGTGTAGTTAGTGTAGTTGGAGTCAGGGCAAGTGTAGTTGAATGTAGTTGGAGTGTAGTTCTCCAACTACACCGCAACTACACCTTATTTCATTAATATTCATTCATTTACTTCAAGTGTAGTTGGTGTAGTTAGTGTAGTTGGGGTTTTTCATTTCCTCAGCAAAAATATTTTTCACTAATTTACGTAATTTATTGAAGAACTACAATAGATAACACAAGATAATCTTTTGTTCTATTTGAATATATTGAAAATTCTTTCTCTTACTTGTGCCAAATTTTGGCACAATCGCTCTGATTTCTCTCATTTTCCCCAATTCCCTCGAAAATCCCCTCTTCTGTGAAAATCGTAAGTAAATCACCTCGTTTCCCTTATGGTTTTCGCTACAATCCTCTGAAATCCCCACTTCGCCCACTTCCCTCCAATAAAAATCGTAAGGGCGAACGAAGATTCATCATCTTCATCCGCCCTTTACAAAAGGGCCCTGGAAGAAACTCCCAGGGCCGCACCATACTAAGTAATGCTACCAAACAATTACGCGAATATGGCGTTCAGGTCTTTGTCCAATGCCCGGAATCCGGATTCTATTCTTTCCTCTTGGGCTTTCCGTGGCTTGGTTCCGTTGATGTATCCCCAAAGCTGCTTTTGGTTGATGCCGGTGAGTTTTTCGAGACCGGCCAATGAGAGGATGCCGGAATTGACATAGTACTGCATCAGCGAGACCGCATCAATCTTGTAGGAGAATGAATATTCCCCGTCAAGAAAGGCAGGGTACTTGAATCCCTCCGCGATAGCAGTCTCCTTGTAGAACTCGATCTGCTTCATCATATCAGCCTTGGCCTCCTCGATGGTGTCTCCGGCTCCAGAGAATATTTCCTTGCTGCAATAGACGTTGAAAGTTCCGTCCGTCGCTCTTTCGATAACCGCTTCAATAACCATAACTCAATTCTTTTATTCGTTGTGATATGGGGCTTATTTCAGCCCCATATCCTTTTTCATCTTGTTTTCAAGCCCCTTGCCTAACTCTTTCCCTTTGTGGTAGGGAACTGGGTAAGTCCGGCTTCCCTTTCTGTAGATCACGTGGCTTCCGGACTGCCTTAGCCTTTCCCAGCCATTCGCCTTAACAAGGTCGTGAAATTCATCGTACTTCATATCGCATATTGTTTGGTATTGCAAAGGTAGTAATATTTCTATTAATTACAAAATTTATCAATAGAAATTTTACATTTATTAAAAAGGGTGGCGCCTCCCATCACACCACCCATAAACTACTTGGCCAGTCGCTCCCTACGACTTACCCAGATCCTGAAAGCACGGCTACGCTTAGGGAATATCTTCCGGCCGTTCTTCACTATGTATCTGCAAAAGATGTAATGACCGTCTGGCGTTTCGTTTTTCTGCAATGAATTTCTGTTTTCCACTATTCTTACACCTCCTTTTTCCCTGTGGCTCGTGGGAAAAGCCATATTGCTCGCCTTAGCGAGAAAACGCCCGACATCTGGGATAATGCCGGGCGTTTGTCCTTCTTTGGAGGAGGATTAATTCCCTTCCAGGAAAGGAGGTGTAAGAACAGTGGTGTCCTTATTCATTGCAGTTGCAAATATCGTCATTCTTTCCTTAACATCCAATCATTTCCCGAAATTTTGTATTGCATTTGTATATACATCACGAAATGAGAATGTTAAATATTGTCATAAGGCCTTTCCGAACACCGCCTTCAGTTCCTCCGGCGTGTCCGGATCGCGTCTGATCCGGCGGTAATCGGGGCTGAAGGTGATGCTGACAAGGCGTTCCTGATGGCAGATGCAGATCAGGCCGATGACAGCCTCGTAGTCGCGTGGGGAGACCTGAACGAGATATTCAACCCATTCCCGGAGCGGAAGACTCCGCAGCCAGTTCACGTACACCCGCCGTCTTGCGGCGATCACATTGGCGTACCTGTTCCGGAACGCATCCTCCTGCTCCCTGGAATACAGGACATATCTCCTAAGGTCTTCCATCACTCCTCCCAAAGTTCGGCTTCTGGCGCTTCGGCAGGCTCAGCGACCGGAGAACTTGCAGAAGCGACCGGAACGTCATCGGTCACTGAGCTTGTCGAAGCGACCGGTGGGGGAGTGCTGGCCGCCGCGCGGTTATCCCCGATCTCCAGCGTGTCGGTGGAGATGTCCAGATCGATGCCGTAGTTGACCTTGAGCGCGTCATAGTCAAAGACCATCGCGGTGGTCACACGGCTCTTGCCGGTCTCCGGATTGCTCGACACGTAGGTCTTGTTCTCCAGCAGCTTGAACCGCATCGACTTGGCCGTACCGATGAACTCCGGCGAATGCTCAAGGTAGTACTTCAGCGAATCCCTCGGAATTACCTTGCCGTTCACGTCCTTCCCCTCCTTCATATAGAGAGCCGAAAGCCGCTGGAAAGCCAGATATATGTACCGCACACCGTGCTTGGGCTCAAACGGAACATCCGACTCCTTGATGGCGAACGGACGGTCACCGGCGCAAAGCTTATAGTCGATGTTGATGTACGCCTGCCCGGATGCCACCAGATTCTCCACGATCTCCCAGAAGCCCGAAAGCTCATTGTTCTGCTTGGTCTTCTGGTTCTGATCCACACAACCCTTGCAGCAAAGCTTGAATATCTCCTCGCTGTCAAACGGCACATCGATGTCTGTCCTCAAAGCCCGGTAGGCCGCCAGCAGGATAGCCCAGTTCCTCAGAGTCCTGTCCTCGACATTGTACGAACGCACCCTGTCATTCATATCCGACAACGTCTCATCCCACACCCTCCTGAAATCCGTCTGGAACTTGGAGCGCAACTGCAACAGCTGGTTCGTCAGATGCGTAAGCCCTCGCTTCTCGATAAGCTTCAGATTCTCGTAGTTCCTCTTCTCCTGATCGCTGAACGTGGTTTTGCTGAAGGTCAGGAACACAAGGCGGTTGAAGAGTGCGATGTCGGCGGTCGGCATCTCCTGACCGCTCATCACGACCCCGCAGTCCACAGCCGTGGTCTCACGCCTCTTGTCGTTGTCCATATTCATCCTCGAACGCCCCGCGCCGTCCCATATTCCTTTCAGGAACTCACGCTTCTCCAGATCAAGGTTGTTCTTATATTCATCGAGATGCACCACCGCATTGCTCACCTCCGCCACCGCCTCGGCAAGAGCCGCCTTGGTCGTGTTGTTGATGTTCGGCGCGATGTTGTTGCTTACAAAGAAGGAAGTCAGCGAATGGCCCAGCTCCGATTTTCCCGTGCCTTTCGGGCCGAACAGATCCAGAATGGGGAACGATGTCGTCACGGAGGTCACCACATCCTTGAAAAGCGACGCGAACAGGAAGCAAAGCGCCACCTTGGCGTTATCCCCGAACACCGTGATGAGTTTCTCTGAATATTCCCGCAGCGTGATGGTGTTGGCCTCCGTATAGACGAACTTCCTTGCCAGCTGGTAGCCTTGGGTGTTGTCCCTTGTGTCCAGCGCGCAACCAGGAAGATAGAACTTCTGCCCCTTGATGTCGATGATCCCGTACTTGTCCACCGGCTTGAACGTACCATTGTCAAGGCCGCCGTTGCCCCAGGCGTAGAAGCCCCATTTCTTCTGCCAACCCAGCTGCTTTATCTCATCAGCCGAAGGCGTTCCGTCATAGAGGAACTTCTTCAGTGAGGTAAGCTCGTTGGCCGTGGCCTCCCAGACATAGTTCCCGGCGGTCTCGACGCGCGTCTTGAAATCCGTGAACGACACGAGCTCGCTTTGGTTCAACTTCACCACAGCCTCCTGCATCTTGACATTCCGCAACGTGAATATTCTCCTTGCGTTCTTCTCATCCCGAATGTGCAGGATCGGAGTCATCGTGAAGTTGCTCCACCTCACATCGTTCCCGGATCTTGAAGCCCCATAGTAGCAGTTGTTCTTGACATAGAAGCCATAGTTCTGGAGCATCTCCTTGGTTCCGTCCTCTTTCGCCTCCGCCCGCTCCTGATCATTCTTGGCCTTGAAATATTCCTGGTTCCAGATCTTTCCGAACTTGTAGGCCTTCGTGAAGGTCTCCCGGTACATATCCGCCGTGCTCTGGTCCGGCACCTTTGCCAGCAGCTTGCAGACCTCGGTGATCACGGCGGCCTTCTCCGTCTGAGACGCGGCCGTATTCATCCACTTGTTGCAGATCCAAGGAATATAGTCGTGTGTGTTCTGTATGTCGTACTCGTCGAACTCGTGTTGGTGGGTCCGGAAGAACTCGTCAGCGTCCTTGCAAAGGTCAGCAGGTAACTCCATTACTCTGACCGAAAGCCCCGCCTCTGTCATCAGCTTGGCGTTCTTCTCCGCTGCTTCTACACCAGCCTCATCGGTATCTCCGATGATTGTGACCCTTTCGGCCTTTGCCTTCAGCAAGTCGATCTGATCCTGAGTCAAGGCCGTTCCGCACGGGGCCACGGCGTTCTTCACCCCGATCTCGTGCAACCGGCACACGTCCAGATTGCCCTCGACAAGGTAGGCCTGCTTCGTTGCGTAGATCTTCCTGTTCGCCTGGAGCCACCCGAACAGGATCCCCTTCTTCTTGTAAAGTTCGGTCTCCCCGGTGTTCAGATACTTGGGAACGCCAGGCTTGTCACCGATGTATCGTCCGGAAAACCCCGCGATGTACCCGCTTGTCCAGAACACCGGAAACATAATCCTGTGCCTGAACGAGTCATAGACCTGCCCCGTGTCCTCGTTCCTCTTGACAAGACCGGCCGCAAGCAGCACGTCCTCCTTCCATCCAAGCCCCGTCAGGTACTGTTTCAGCCCACCCTTTTCAGGAGCGTAACCGATACAGAACAGCTCCGCGGTCTCGGCCTTGATCCCGCGCTTCTTGAGGACATATTCCTTGGCTCCAGGTGATTCTTTGTACCGCTGGATGAACCACTCGGAGGCAAGCTTGTTCACCGTCATCAGTTGTGACCGCCTGAACTCCGCCGCCTTCTCCTCCGGTGTCGGCTCCTTCTTCTCGTAGTCGATTCCCAGCCGTCCGGCAAGATGCTCCACCGCCTCGTAGAACGTCATCCCGCGCCTCTCCATCACAAAGCTGATGGCGTCGCCGGTACGCCCGCACCCGAAGCAGTGGTACATATTCCTCGAAGGTGTCACCACGAACGAAGGTGTCTTCTCCCCGTGGAAAGGGCAACAGCACTTGTAGTGGCTGCCTTCCCGCTTGAGCTCCACGCCCTCGTCCTGGATGATCGAGACGATGTCCCGCTCCTTGATCTGATCTTTTATATAGTCGGGAATCATAAGTTGAATATGTCTATTGCATCATCGCCATTCTGCCTTCCGAACGCGCCGCTTAGCAGTGCGTCGTAAACGATCCTCGCATCAGCCCGTGTGATTTCGCGCGCAAGTTTCCCGGCTGCTTCGATGTTCTGCTCCAGAAGAAATTTCCTTTGGAGTTCCCATGTTCGCAGCTCGTTGGCCGGACGACCTGCGAACTCTGACAACTGGACTTCCCACAGTTTGATGGCTATATTGCACGCCGCACGCAGCACCGACCATTCCGGCCTGTCCATCTCGAACACCGAGATCAGGCCTCTTGAATCCTTGTCCGCGTACATAGCCTAACCCTTTTCCGGAAACAGTTCCTCCACGGATGCCTCGATCCCGAGCACATCCTTCACATACCCCTTGATCCTCTCCTGGTAGAGCGGCTTAGGTCTCCTGTTCCCGTTGCACCAGGAATATGCCGACGGGTAAGACACCCCGTCCATCACGATCAGCGTCAGCAACTCATTCCGCTGTTTAAGGCCCGCGGTCTCCCAAATCCTTTTGATGTCCATTTTATGAATATTATTGTTCTGTTTTCTCTCTTACGAAGTCAAGTGTCAATTCGTCTATCAGCATCGTCGCGTCGTCTCCATAATACTCGCTTATCGCCTCACATAGAGACATCCTGTCTTTCTCATAATCTCCAACCTCTTTGTGCAGCCATTGGTCGAATTTCATTATGTCTATGACAATGCATCCGGCAATGAGACTCGGTTCAGGATCATAAAACTCTGATATTCCTGTCCGAAAGCATTTGAAAAACTTCTCCCTTAGTTCGGGATAATTACTGAAAGTCCACATATCACTTCCTTTTCTCTAATTCGTAATTCCGCCGCGCGAACTTCTGACCGTGCGCTCTGTACAGCAGGTTGAGTTCCTTGTCTTTACTTATCCGCTCGTACACCTCATCGTAAGTATATTCCTGAAACTCTTGAGCTATGACAGGAATTGTCTTATCTTTCAGGATCAACGCTTTCAATCTCTCCACCGGTAGCTCTGAAAGCCGCGGATTATCCCATTTTTCACCGGCTGAGTTCTTTCTCCTCCTTTCTTTTCGCGCGTCCAAGTCTTTCCTCCTCTTCTCTTGTATATTCTCATCTCCCTTGTATTCTCCCCAGCTTATTAAGTGATCCCTAAGGGTGTTTCTGTCCACTTTGAATAATTTTGCGATTTCTGTCAGCGATATTCCGACCGAATAGTTTTCCAGAATCGGCTCCTTGTATTTGAGCATTCTCGCATTGCACTTTCTCTCTGGAACCCAACCCTCGGTAAGCGGTCGCCCGAACAACACCCCCATCTTGCGTCTCAGTTCCAGTCCCTCCTTTGTCCTCTGCCTGATCATCTGCCTCTCAATCTCCGCTGACAGCCCGAAAGCGAAAGCCAGCACCTTGCTTTGGATGCTATCACCAAGTGTGAACCCATCTTTTACCGTGTGGATGACAACCTCGCGTACCATACAGAAATGAAGAATATCCATCACCATATACAGATCACGCCCAAGTCTGCTGATCTCGCTGCAAATGACAATGTCCCCCTTGCGGAGCTGCTTCAGCATCGGTCCCAACTTCCTTTTGTCCGGATCCTTGCCGCCAGATACCCCTTCATCGGAAATATACTTTTCAATTGTCCACCCCTTTGCCGCCGCGAACGCATCTACTCCCTGCCTTTGGCTGTTGACATCCTGCTCATCGGATGACACTCTCAGATAACCATAAATCATAACCTTTATTGTCTGAAAATCAATGAAATAAATTGAAAGTTTCTTGAAAAATAGTTGTGTAATTCAAAATAAATGCGTACCTTTGTATTGCGGTTCAGGGAGAACCGCGAAAGAGGAATCTGAAACGCTTGAAAGGGAGTAAGAAAAAACAGCCAAACTTCTGAAAGCGATGAAACTCGAGATCATTAAAATCAGAATTTGGAAAATAGTGATAACGCTTGTAGAGCTTACACTTTAGTTTTCCGAGGGAGGGGATCAGGAACATCCCCTCTCGTTTGGCTGTCTTCCGCAAATTTAACACATTTTGTATGCAAAACAAAAATCAGTCATCTTCACAAACTCCTTCCGAGTCCGCGTCCTGGGGAGGCGCCCGTTCCGGTGCCGGCCGCAAGTCCAAGCCACACGGCCAGTCCTACACCTTCCGCTCCACCCCCGAGGTTGACGCGTTCCTCTCCTCCTATCAGGGCAACAAGACCGAGTTCATCAACCGGGCGATCCTGACCCTTGCCGGAAAGTCTCCCGAATGACCTTGCCCGACATATTCCGGATCAGTTCCAATTGTCGTGTCTGATCTGCTTTTCGAGCAATTCACCGCAGTACCTTGCCGCGGTGATTTTTTTGTATCCGCTGCACTCTGTACCGCTTGCCTTTCCCGGTCTTTGTCACCGCCGGTGACTTGATTATCCCGTTGGCGTCTTTCTGAGCCAGCCTGTTCTGAATCTTTCGTGCTATTGAACTCATAATATTACTGATTAACCAATTTCGTCCCCGGGAACGGAATCGAACCGCTCACATCGCGCGACGCTTTTCGGCGGCCCGCCTCCTGGGCTGAATCCTACGCAACCGCCTTGTGCCGGCAGGGACCCATATCCTGCCCTTTCCGGGGATTCGCCGGTCTTTCCCGGCTGTCATACTATTGGAATACTATAACATAACTAAACCACGGTCTCGCACCGCCCGGCGCTCCTTAACGCCGTAATTGAAATTAAACCGAGATCCCGCGCCGGACTCGAACCGGTAATGACTAACTTATGATTTTTCGACAAAAAAGGTTGTCGTACCTGCTGCGCTTTTGAGTAACTCTCCACAGAGCATCGCGGGATTGTTCGCGCCTCCCGGCGCTACGTGTTGATGGCTCCCAGGGCCTCGAATATAGATTTGCCAAGACTATGTGTCATCATCCTTGAATTCATCCTTGAACGCCAACCAGTACAACGCCGCCACGCCGACCAGCAGCACACCTTCCACAATGTAATGCCCCAACATATCAGACCACCTCCTCCTCAAGCGTCACCATAATGAATTTCACAAGCTCATCCCAGTTCCACTTCCCGGGATCACGCTCCGGCATCCCGCCCTTGTCAAGTCTCCACACACCGGCGGCACATTCCCAAGCCGCCACGCATTGCTCCAGCCTGTCAGCGATGAACTCCCTCGCAAGCGGCCTGATGTCCTCGCCTTCCTGCGTCTTGTTCCAAATTCTGACAATGTTCACCCCTGCATCCATATGATGCTTGGCCATCAGATCTGTGAACTTATCCCTATTGACGCTATCTCTTTTCATAACCAATGAATATCTTAACGGTTTCTCCGAACACTTTCCGTCACGCCTATGTTCTTCAACATCCACGCGTCCGGATTGCATTCCGGCTCAAACAGCCACGCCATCTCAGCCTCAAAAGCCTTGCGACGGCTCCGAGCCTTGTGATGACATTCCCCATCTCCCCGAAGCTCATCGCTATCCCCAGCGTCCCCAGATGCCACCACGCGAACTCCGCCTTCCCCGCTACCGCCTGCACCGCGTTCACCATCAACGCCACGGCGACCACAACCGCGAACGCTCTCCAGATGCCCACCGTCGTTCTCTGCATTCTTTCTTCTTCGCTCATAACTCATTGTTTTTGTGATATTTTATTGTTATCTTCGCTCATTTAATGCTGTATTGCATTTGTATTGCGTTTGTGTTTACACTGCAAATATAAGCAATGCTTTGAAATATTCAAGCATTGCAAGCAATATTTTTTGAAAAAAGTAATATTATGGAGAATACAACTGTAAAGGAAAGGTTAACCAGTTACCTGGCCTTCAAACGCATCAACAAATCAGAGTTTGGTAGAATTATCGGAGTGTCAACATCTTTCATCGCTTCGATGCGAAAGAGCTTGCAGCCCGATAAGGTTGCAAGCATTGCTCAGAATTTCCCTGACTTGAATATTCAGTGGCTTTTGACAGGGGAGGGGAATATGCTGAATGCTGGATCCAATAGTATAGGTGATGGTAACATTGCCGCTGTTGTTGGTAATAATAACAGGCAGACTATTGGTAACATCGACAACCGCCAATATTATTCCGACAGCCCCGATGTCCTAAGAGCCCAGATCGAGCTACTCGACGAACGCATCAAAGAGAAGGACGCCCAGATCAAAGAGAAGGACGCCCAGATCAAAGAGAAGGACGCCCAGATCAAAGAGAAGGACGCCCAGATCAAAGAGAAGGACGCCCAGATCAAAGAGAAGGACGCCCAGATCAAAGAGAAGGACGCCCAGATAAACCGTCTCCTCTCCATCCTCGAAAAGCAATAAGAAAGGCCCCACCTCCCGGCGTGGCCTTTCCCGATTTCATTATTGGATTTAAGAAATTATATAGCCCAAGTTTAGGAATCAACACTAATTAACGACTATGTGTAAAGAAAATTATCAATCGAAGAAGGCTCCTAATGGTTCACAACCACAATCACCGCCACCTCTGCCTCCGAGCGGAGATCAGCAGATTCACGTCATCAGGCCAGCATCGCCGCCACCGCCAGAGAAAAAAGGATAACGCAGGCGAAGGCAGCCGCCGAAAGACTGATCCAGACACCAATCCGGTAGCACTTCCTTATCCTCAGGGCAATACGGAGGTTCCTGTTGGCGCAATCCTGCAATCGGATCAACTCCTGGTACTTCTTGCATACCACCCAGTCCTTGTCTTTGTAATTGTCAAGCCAATCGACTGTCTCTTTGGTAAGGAAATCCGCAGGGGCGAATCCTGGGCCGTAGGATGTTACATTATACATTGATCCCTTCCAGAAGCAGAAGATGACCGCCGAGATGAACACGATGCCATAGCATGTGAATGCCAATAAAAGCGTCGAATGTGACGGTGCGGCCACCAGCCCGGCAAGGATGCCTATCAGTGAGATGTCGGCGGCGACATACCATCCGAGGAATGTCTGGACAATCCCCATTGTACGGCTGATTGTCTGTGTGCTGAACTCCAGCTTCCTTTTCCCCGCCTCGTAGGCAAGGTCGATGATTTCCGGAGTCAATCTGTTCATCGGGATATCAAAAGTCTTTTCCTCAAAGACCTCCTTGACTTCATTTCCTTTGTGCTTGAACATATCTCTGTTGTTTTCTGCAAATATAATAAATCCAATGTACTATGTCTTATCTTTTAACAATAAATCAAAACCGAAATTTCGGACAAACTTAACTAAAATTTCTAAAATTATCGTTGTAAGTAATTGTTTAATAAAATTTTAAGCGGTCGTGACCCGGGACAAAAACGGGACAAAAACTTTTAGTTAATCGTTTTATGAGCAAAAAGCCGAAATTGACTACCAATGATTTAAAAAGTTTAGAAGAGCCCAGAGCAATCCTGTATCCTCCGCTTTCACAGATTAATAGCGAGTTATGACTATAGAAAAAATGTCCTATGCCGCTGCGATGATGATTGTCGCGGCTATGGTTGGTTGTACATCTGACGACCAGATTGTTAATATTGCGTTGAACAAGGCGGCATATGCCTCGTCTTCCTATGATTATAATCTTACGGCGCAGCTGGTCACGGACGGGGTGGTGGAGGCTGGCGAACCGGCTTGGCTGAGGGTCTCCACTGCCGAGGGAGAGTTGCCTCGGCGCGAGAAGGAATGGACGGTGGACGCAGGACCATATTCAAGCAACAGGCTGGAAGGGGCGGCTAATTTCATTGAATATGAATGGAGCGGCCAGAGGTTTTCAGCCGGCTGCGTGCGAGTGCGTGGGTATGTGGTCTATCAGGAGCCGACAAAGGAATGGTCTATTACGTGTCTGGCCGGAAATGCCGGAGCGGAAATGAAACAGGTCGGCTTTGCCGGGAGTTCCGGTCTGCCGGGAAACAAACGCTATCCAGAGG
>CAVKYA010000024.1:0-1782 GCA_963660255.1 Bacteroidaceae bacterium
ATGCTTGACACAGCAGAAACTCCGGCAATAGGTATTCTCAAGGTGGTCTGCTCTGAGTCGTTCATCACAAAGACCGCATACCCATCTTCAACAGTGACGCTCTTGAAGAAAACGTCGCCATCATCGCCATCTTGTCCATCCTTGCCGTTCTCACCCGTCGCTTTCCCTAATTTTGTCCAGTACTTTCCATTGTCGTAGGAAATATACCAGAATCCATCCACTATTTTCAGTTGAGGTGTGACGGCATCCTTTCCGTCATTGCCGCTCTGTCCGTCTTTCCCGTCAAGACCGACGGCACGGACTTTCTTGCCGTCAACCATCAGCCAATCGCCGTCAACGGTCCAGTAATAGATTCCGTCAGAGTCCTTACGGACGCTGATCTTCGGGGTCACACCGTCAGTGCCGTTCTTGCCGTTGTACAGATAGATCACCTTGCCGGAGACAAACTTGACGGAATAGCCCTGACCGTCCGGCAGGTCAGTGACGCTGACGATGCCGTCCTGTTTCTGGATCGCGTCCACAATCGCCTGGAGCGATGTCAGGTTCTCGTTCATGTTCTTGCATTGCTTCTCCAAAGCCGCCATTCGGGACTTCAGGTCGTTGATGTCGGACTTCAGTTCCGAGTCGTCGTACTGGCCGCAACCTATCAGGGTCGCCAGCATCGTGAAAATCAGCAGAATACCTTTTCTCATTGTGTTTTGGTTTTTATTAATCATTATTGGTTCCTGTTATGGAATCGTGTTATCAATCTTGTCTTACGTCACCTCGACAGGCTCAGTGACCGTTCGCGGCCATACCCCACCACCGAATATCAAAGCCAAACCTATAAACACGACAAAAGTGTGGAGCAATCCGTCAATCTGAGCTGGGGTTCCGGAATAACCTTGAGCAAATCGACAACTCCACACTCGTATCCTGGAGCACGGAGAACCCGCGCGACCATACGATACAAGCATGAAAGCCGCTCTTTTCCTTGCTCATTGAAATTTTCCGGATTTCAGCCCAAGGACAAAAGCTTTTCACTTTCATCTGATATGTGCGCCACATCGCTGTGACACGCCAAATTTACGAATAAACTCAAACTATCACAAAACATATTCACGGAAATCCGGAGGAAAAGCCGGAGGATTGCTGAAAATTCTCTAAAAAGTGTCAGAAAAAGCATCCCTCAGATGCCGTATCAAATGCAACAACAGAATAATATTCAGTCCATTATATTCATCACCACGGTCAAGTTATGTTTCATTCCACATAGCGGACAATAAGACACATCATCGGCCGCTAAGTTCCGTCTTAAAACAAGATATAAAGCGGCGCGAAAATTTCCATAAATCACGGATTATCACTATCTTCGGGAAAACAAGGAAAGATTATGGACGTCGTTCTTTTATGCAGGGTATCAACCGCCGGCCAGGACTATTCCAGGCAGGTGGACGAGCTGACAGATTTCTGCTCGCGGATGGGGTGGAACGTCAGAAAAATATTCACAGCCAAGGTCTCGGGCGCGAAGAGAATCGAGGAGAGAAGCGAACTCACAGAGATGCTGGACTACATCCGCGAGAACAGGATCGACAAGGTCTGCGTGCTGGAGATAAGCAGGCTCGGCAGGAACACGCTCGAGGCGCTGAAGGTGATCCAGCTGCTGAACGACAACGGGGTCTGCCTCTATATCAAGAACTACAACCTGGAGACGCTCGGTGCCGACGGGAAGGTCAACCCGATAGCGAGCATGATATGCACCATACTTCTGGAGGTGGCGCAGATGGAACGCCTCACCATCAT
>CAVKYA010000024.1:2016-3562 GCA_963660255.1 Bacteroidaceae bacterium
TATGAAAGGAAAGCAAAAGAACACGTCGGACATCGACTTCGGGCGCGACAAGGTGACGGTCTATCTCACCGAATACGAATACGAAAGAATAGAATCCATCGGCAGGGGCGAATTCAACGACGGCAGGGCTGTCAAAGGGATACTCAGGACGTTCGCGGCCATCAGGCTCTACGGGTTGGCGGCGGGGACAACAAGGTACGTCCCGATACACAGCGACATATTCAAGAAGATCGCCGGCGTCAGGAACTACGCCAGATACCGTGACGCGCTTAAAGCCGGCGGCTGCATTGACTATAAAGACGCCGTCATCGGGAAATATGAGGAAAAGATACAACGCGGTGCAGAGACCGTGACGCTGAACAAAATCAAGACCGAGAAGCCGATGCAGTACCGTACATTAATGATTTTGGGCAAAGACCTGTATCCGTCCGGCAAGACATATCCTGTCATCTTGGATTTCGGCAAGGAGAACACGGACGCGATCAAATCGCAGATTGAGCATATACGGAAACACTACGGCGGCAAGACACAGACAGGCAAGCGTGAATCAATTATGGCGCTGTCATTTGACGAACTTGTGACGGTGTCGAAAATAAAGGAACTTGTCAAAGATATTCATAGCGGAAAGACAAGGAACGCGAGAATAATAACGCGGCATATAAAAGACATCAAGGGAAGCTATACAAGGGAAGAAAAAGACTCCAAAGGAATAGAAGAACTAATAATAAGGTTATTAGATAATATTAGGGAAGAGAAAGAGGATAAGAAGGAGAATAGTGAACATATAGGAGTAAGCGAACTATTCGAATTGTTTGGTATCAAGCGCATTACGCAGAATATTTCAGCGCGTCAAAAATTAGAATATTACGCCAGCCTAAAATACGAAATCGAAGCCCTTGACGACTGCATGAATATGTCCGACCTCCAGCATCTCGCAAGCGTCAACACGGTCCCGGTTTTCAAGGATGACGGCAAACTGTATTCCCGTCTCACGAACCTCAGGAAGCCGATCAGGAAACACATCACATACGGAGGACACAGGATCGTCGAGGTCTCGGACATCCATTGCGCGCACTTCACGATGCTGCCGGTGATATTCAGAAGAAACGGCATCGACATCCCTGTACAGGAACTTCTACGGTTCATCGACCTGACGCAGAAGAAAGACCTTTACGCAGAGATAGCCAAAGGCGCTGACGGATTCGGCAGGAATGAGATCAAGCCAGTGATGCAGCCGTTCTTCTCAATAAAAGACGAGGGGCAGTTTCTGTTTGACGCCGAAAAGAGCAGACATATCGTGCTTGACTTCTTCAAGCACAATTATCCGCACATTCTGCAGGGGCTGCTGGACTGGCACGACAGGTTTCCGGGCGTCTCGATAAAGAGCGTCGCCAACAGAGTGGAGAGCGACATAATGAACCCGATATGCGACAGGCTGAGGGGTCTCGGGCTTCATCCGTTCCGCATCCACGACGCTGTCTATCTTCCCGAGGACGAGACCGGCAGGGTGGACTTCGACATCAACAAGGCGGTGTTCGACTACATA
>CAVKYA010000024.1:3637-18081 GCA_963660255.1 Bacteroidaceae bacterium
AAACTGAATGAAATCGTGTGATTCCGCATATAATATACAAAGACAACGTGAATCACCGTGGACAACACATTCAAGGACCAAGGCAGGAAAATACTCTACACCAACAAGGAGATGCTTGAGCTTCTCCGGGTCAACAACGCCACCCTGAAAAAGTACAGGGACGGCGGGTATCTCGGATATTCAAAGATCGGCGACAAGTATTTCTACTCAATGTCGGACATCCAGACTTTCCTGAGGAACACACACAACGAACCTTATCTATTCAGTTAAACGACAATCAATCATCCAAGCAACAATTAAGATGGGCAGACAGACATCAACGATACCGAAATCATCCTTCTTCATAAAGAACAAGACGAAGGGACGGGAGTCAATCCTCTACATCAGATACTTCGTGTGCGGCAAATATGTAGAGCATAGCACCGGGATAAAACTTCCGGCGGCGGACTGGGATCCCGACACAAAGCAGGTGAGAAGATCAAGCCCCAACCACAAAAGGCTCTCGGCGCAGATCGACGCGTTCCGCTCGAAAACGGACTCACAGATCCTGGAATGCGACGAGCGGCTCACACCGAAAATAGTAGCGGACATCCTTAACGGGGACTACGCGCCGGACCCGAAAAAGACCGGCAAGGTGGACTTCATCGAATACGCCGCCACCTACAACAGGCAGCAGTACGACCTCGGAAGGCTGGGATACTCGACCTACTACAACGCCGACCTGAACATAAAGAAGTTCGGGAAGTTCCTGGAAGACAGGATGGGGATCGGGACATTGTACATCAGGGATCTCAGCGTCGACATGTTCAACAACTACATCCTGTACAGGAAAGACGTGCTCCGGAACAAAAGCAACGAGGGTATCAACAAGGCTCTGGTCCCGCTGTACAAGGCCGTCAAATACGCCGCCGACAACGGCCTGATGGAAAAGGGGCTGGCCACTTCGATCTCCACGAACTACATAGAGAAGAAGACGCGGTCATACAGCGGCGAGACAGACGAGGAGAAGGTGCGCTACCTGACGGACACCCAGTTCCGTGACCTGCTCAATGTCTATGACAGGACAAGGAACGAGGCGACAAGGAAGATAATGGATATGTTCCTGTTCTCGTACTACGTCTGCGGGCTGAGATATTCAGACCTGCTGACGTTGGAATGGCGGCACATAGACTTCGGGAACAGGACGCTTACCAAGAACGTCTATAAGACAAAGCGCTCGATATCCCTGCCGCTCGTGGACAAGGCCGTCGAAATTCTGCTCAGGTGGCGGAAGACAGGCGGCAACAGCCGTTTCGTGTTCAACCTGCTCGACGAGAGATTCGACCTGTCGGACATAGTCAAACTGAACAACGCCAGGCTGACTAAGAACAGGAACATCCAGCAATCGCTCAGAAGCGTCGGGATAAAGATGGGACTCAGATTCAACCTGACGATACACGTGGCCAGACACACATTCGCCGTCCAGGCGTTGAAGAACGGGATGGACCTGCACACGATCGGCCATCTGATGGGCCATTCGTCAAGCCTTGTCACGGAGAAGGTCTATGCCGAGTTTCTGCCCGACACGATCAACACGACCGTCCGCGAGCAGCTTGAAAGGAACGTGATCGAGTACTCTTCTTCCTAATACCGGAAGAATAGTTCCCACTCAAAAATAAGACAACTAATTACCCCGTGACATACCTTAAAACGGCACAAAACGACAGTAGCCGACCGCGAAAGTCAGCTACTGTCATATTTACAAAAGATTGAAAATCAATCAGATATTTCAGAAATCAAGACTAATACTCTTCTTCATTAAAAAAGAAATCGTCCTTGGTCGGGTAGTCCGGCCAGATATCTTCGATGGATTCGTAGACTTCTCCGTCGTCCTCAAGTTCGGTGAGGTTCTCGATGACCTCCTCGGGGGCGCCGGAGCGGTTGGCGTAATCGATAAGTTCTTCCTTTGATGCTGGCCATGGAGCGTCGTCCAGGCTACTGGCAAGTTCAAGTGTCCAATACATATTCTCGAACAATTAAATTGTTAATAATCATTAATATAAATCAAAAAGCCGTAAAAAGCGGCTCTATTTGCCCCAAAGATATGCAAAAAAACATAACAATCAGTATTTTTTGCCTAATTTTGTAGGCTTGGAAATTTGTATAGTCTCAACAACCGTACCAAAAGAACGGCAAAAGAATATGTCATACGAAAAAAAGGAAATATACGAGGAGAAGACGACCGCCGAGATCGCTGTCCACGTCAAGGAAATCCTTCGGCTGCTAGGCGAGGATCCTGACAGAGAGGGGCTTGTGAAGACTCCGGAGAGGGTCGCCAAGGCGTTGCAATTCCTCACGCAGGGATATTCACAGGACGGGGCGAAGATCATCCAGTCCGCCATATTCGATGAAGAGTACCGCCAGATGGTGCTGGTGAAGGACATTGAGCTTTACTCCACCTGCGAGCACCACATGATGCCGTTCCTGGGAAAGTGCCACGTGGCGTATATTCCTAATGGCAAGATCACGGGGCTGAGCAAGGTGGCGAGGGTCGTGGAGACTTTCGCGCGGCGACTTCAGGTGCAGGAGAGGCTGACGGTCCAGATCCGTGACTGCATCGACAACGCGCTGCATCCGCTGGGAGTGGCGGTGGTCATCGAGGCGATGCATACCTGTATGTCGATCAGAGGGGTGCAGAAGGCCAACGCTACGACCACAACCTCCGCATTCTCAGGAGCGTTTTTGACCTCGGCGCGGACAAGGAACGAGTTTTTGAACTTGATAAAATGACAGCGAGGCAGGCGTTCTAAAAAAGGCTGCGACAAACGCACCTAAGCCCTTTGCACATATTAAGAGACAATAACGAACTAAAAAACATAACGATATGTCAAACAAGATAATACTCACAGGCGACCGTCCGACCGGACGCCTCCACATCGGCCACTACGTCGGCTCCCTGAGGAACAGGGTGGCCATCCAGAATGCCGGCGACTACAAGAAGATGTTCGTCTTCATCGCTGACGCGCAGGCGCTTACCGACAACTTCGACAACCCGGAGAAGGTTCGTCAGAACATCATCGAGGTGGCGCTCGACTATCTGTCAGTCGGCCTCGACCCTGACAAAGTGACAATATTCATCCAGAGTATGATCCCGGAGCTCACCGAGTTGACATTCTACTATATGAACCTTGTCACGGTGGCGAGACTCCAGCGCAACCCGACAGTCAAGGCGGAGATCCAGATGCGCGGCTTCGGCCAGGACGGCGAGGAGCAGGCGTTCGGAAGCGGCCTCCCGGTCGGTTTCTTTTGCTACCCTATCTCACAGGCCGCCGACATCACGGCTTTCAAGGCTACCGATGTGCCTGTCGGAGAGGACCAGAAGCCAATGCTGGAGCAGGCGGTGGAGATCGTGCGCAGCTTCAACCGAATCTACGGCGAGACCCTCGTCGAACCAAAGGCGGTCCTGCCTTCCAACGCCGCCTGCCTCAGACTCCCTGGCACCGACGGCAAGGCGAAGATGAGCAAGTCCCTCGGCAACTGCATCTACCTCGCCGAATCCGCCGACGAGATGCACAAGAAAGTGATGTCGATGTACACCGACCCTCAGCACATCAATGTCAGCGACCCTGGCCACGTGGAGGGCAACACCGTCTTCACCTACCTCGACGCGTTCTGCCGCGACGAGCACTTCGGACTCTATCTTCCTGAATATGCCAACCTCGACGAGCTGAAGGATCACTACAGAAGAGGCGGCCTCGGCGACGTGAAGGTCAAGAGGTTCCTTGAGAAGATCCTCAACGAGGAGCTTGAGCCGATCAGGGCCCGCAGAAAGGAATACGAGAAGGACATCCCGGCCGTCTATGAGATCCTTAAGAAGGGCAGCGAGGCAGCCGAAGAGGTAGCCGCCGCCACCCTTTCAGATGTCAAAAAGGCGATGAAGATCGACTACTTCAACGACAAGGCGCTCATCGAGGAGCAGGCCATAAGGTTCAACCAGTAAGGTTTAGGAATATACCAACCCGCCTGTTCGCCTAACTTCCGTGAGCGGAATGGCTGTTGCCACGCACGGGGAATCTTCTTAAACGAGTCCGTGCGCAAAAAGACCGGTATCACGCACTGGGAACTGTCCTAAGCGGGTTTGTGCGTAGAAAGGTCATTATCGCGCACGAGGATAAGAATCAAAAAGGCTCGTGCGCAAAATGACCGATGTCACGCACGGGAAATGGCTGTAAACCAAGCCGTGCGCATAGAGTGATTTTTCACGCACGGCAACTAAAATAGAACAATGAACAAGAACGAATATGCCCGCGCCAACAAGGAATGGTTGGCCGCAAAGGCAAAGGAAGAAGGTGTGACGCAGTTGGCCAAAGGTGTCTGCTACAAGGTTCTCCAGTCCGGCCCGGAAGGCGGGAAGCAGCCGACACCAAACAGCGTGGTCAGCTGCCATTACCTTGGCCGGACAATCGACGGCAAGTGCTTCGACACCAGTCTCGGAGGTTATCCGCTGGCAATCCGTCTCAGGGACCTGATCGAAGGCTGGGTCATAGCCCTGCAGCGGATGCGTGTCGGGGACAAATGGGAGATCTACATCCCGTCCGAACTCGGCTACGGGAGTTTCTCGCAGCCCGGGATCCCAGCGAACTCCACGCTGATTTTCGAAATCGAATTGCTCGGGGTGCAGTAAACAGGTACACTTCGACAAGCTCAGCGACCGTTCATACCGATGTTGTTGTAAACCGTGGCCGCGCCGCGTGCAGTAAACAGGTACGCTTCGACAGGCTCAGCGACCGACTGAAAAGTTGTTGGTCACGAAATCCGTCTGCCTCTCGGTCACAAGACTCGTCAGCCACTGAGCCGCATAACTCATCGGTCACTGAGCCTGCCGAAGTGACCGAACCGTACAAAGACCAAGCAACAGTATGATCCGAAAAGCCACAATGCAGGATATCCCGGCGGCGATGAACCTTTTCGCCACCGCAAAGCTCATAATGCGCTCAAGCGGAAACCTGACCCAATGGGAGGACGGCTATCCGAATGAGGATATCGTGCGTTCCGACATCAGCCAAGGCGGAGCGCATATCGTCGAGCGCGATGGCCAAACGGTAGGCTATTTCGCCCTCCTCCCCTCACCCGAACCGACATATTCATCAATCCAAGGCAAGTGGCTGAATGACACGGCTCCATACTTCGTCATCCACCGCATCGCAAGTTCCGCCGCCACCCACGGCATATTCCAAGAAATCCTTGAATATGCCGCCTCGGTGTCGCCGAACCTTCGCATCGACACCCACCGGGACAACAGCATTATGCGCCACCTCATCGCCAAGGCAGGGTTTGCATATTGCGGCATCATCCACCTCGCCGATGGCAGCGAGCGTCTGGCATTCCAGAAAGTTGACTAAAATGTCCCCCGCCCGGACAATGTTTTCGCAAACAGTTGTTTTTTCACGACATTTTCGTAACTTAGGCATTCTGAATCACCAGACAAGATGCAGGAAAAGATATACGAGGAAATCGAGTGGTTCGCGATGCGCGTCACCTATCACCGTGAACTAGAGGCCAAAAGGCTTCTGGACGAGAAAGGTGTGGAGAATTTCATCCCGATGAAGTACGAGAAATCCGCCCGCACCGGCAGGAAGCGCCTCGTCCCCGTGATCCACAACCTCATCTTTGTCCGTGCTACCGCCTCTCAGATCCAGGAACTCAAGAAGCCGACCTGCATTCCGCTGCTGCAATATATGATGGACCAAAGGCTTGGGAAGAAGATCACGGTCCCGGAGAAGCAGATGCGCCAGTTCATCGCCGTGACCGGAACCTACGACGAGACACTCCGCTTCTTCGGCCCTTCCGAGATCAACTTCGCCAAAGCGCAGAAAGTCAGGATCACAGGCGGGATATTCGAAGGCTGCGAGGGGGTATTCGTCAAGGTCAAAGGCTCCCGCTCGAAGAAGGTCGTCGTGGAGATCCAGGGTGTCGTCTCCGTCGCCATCGTCTCCGTTCACCCAGATCTCGTCGTGCCGGTTGAGCGGCAGTGATATTCATAAGTCATCTGTCCCGGCAGCCTCAAAAGATCCAAACATATTCCGAAAATTTTTCCCGCCGATTTTGGCTAATAAATTTGCCCTTTAGGATATTTTGGATTATTTTTGGGAGAAATAAGCGCTTACACGATCCGCATCCTTGGAGCCAATCAAAAGCACAAAGGTTTGCTTTCGCGTTATTTGCTACCTAAGACATTGACACGCAAACTATTACATTGAGTGTCAAACCCCAAGAATTTGTCTTGACTCAAGAAAACCGATTAGAACAATGATAATAGCTGTCGATTTCGACGGAACAATCGTCGAACACAGATATCCCAAGATAGGCAAGGAAATACCGTTCGCCGTGGACACCCTCAAGCGCCTTCAGGCAGATCACCATACCCTGATCCTCTGGTCCGTCCGCGAAGGCAGGCTCCTGAAGGATGCCGTGGACTGGTGCCGCGAGCGTGGACTGGAGTTCTACGCCATCAACAGCAACCATCCCGAGGAATACTACGAAGGCGAGGACACGCCGACCTCACCCCGCAAGCTGAAGGCCGACCTGTTCATCGATGACCGCAACTTCGGCGGCCTGCCGGATTGGGGCGTGATCTACCAGATGATCTCCGAAGGCCTCTCCTTCCGGAAATATTACCTCGGTCAGTCCGGCCGGCAGGAAGCGACCCAGAAAAAATCCTTCTGGAGCCGTCTGAAGAAATAGAACCCACGTGGACATATTCATACAATGAAAGCACCGATAACCACCGCGGTCATAATGGCCGCCGGTCTGGGCACCCGCTTCGGAAAGTACACAGAGGCGATCCCCAAAGGCTTCATTGAGGCAGGTGGAAGGCCTATGGTGCTCCGTTCCATCGAGACCCTGCTCAGCTGCGGCATCAACAGGATCCTCATCGGCACCGGCTACAAGAAAGAAGCCTACGAGGCCCTGGAAACCCGCTTCCCGCAGATCGAGTGCGTCTTCAGCCCGAGATATTCAGAGACGAACAGTATGTTCACGCTCTACAATATGCGCCAGGCCATCGGCGGCAACAGTTTCCTCCTTCTGGAATCGGACCTCGTCTTCGAGCGCAAAGCCATCACCTCCCTGCTTGAGTGTGAATATTCCAGCGCGATGCTGATCACCCCTGTCACCAAATTCCAGGACCAGTACTATGTCGAGATGAACCCCGACGGCAACCTCGCCGCCTGCTCCACCGACAAAACCGCGATCCACCCCTCCGGCGAACTGGTCGGCATCCACAAGATCGACACCATCTTCTACCAAGCGATGTGCCGCGACTACGCCACCAAGCTCGCCACCCTCCCCAAACTGGGTTATGAATATGAGCTCCTGGCCGTCTCGCAATCCATCCTCCCCCTCACCGTCCTGAAAGTCACCGACCTCCTCTGGTACGAGATCGACGACTCCAGCGACCTTGAATACGCCGAGACGCACATCATCAGCAAGATAGACGCCCACACCGCCCCTTGCCGTCATTGAACATAACTCCTTACGGACTGAATATTCTTTCGCCTCTTTTATGGATGCCAAGAAGTTAAAAGCAATCATTATGATGGGAGAGTCCACCACCGTCCAGTTCAAGGAACGGGTGGATGATGCCTATAAGATTGGGTGTGAGTTCGTCGCATTCAGCAACTCGCAAGGAGGACTTCTGGTTGTCGGTGTCAATGACAAGACCGTGGAAATCAGCGGGTTAACCTACGAGGAGATCCAAAAGACATCAAATCTTTTGTCGAACGCCGCGTCAGACAATGTCTGCCCGTCAATAACGATTATGATCGAGACCGTCCTGCTGGACGGGAAAGCCGTTGTCACCGCAAGAGTGGCACAAGGACTTGACAAACCCTACAAGGACAACAAAGGCGTAGTCTGGATAAAGAATGGCTCCGACAAGAGGAAAGTGTTCACCAACGAGCGGCTTAGGATTTTGATGCAGAGCTGCGGAAGGCTATTCGCAGATAGGGACAGCGTTCCTGAATCGTCCTACGATGACATCTCTCTGCCGACGCTGAAACAGTTTCTGATAGAGAAATATAGGAATAATCTTGCGGACGACTTTCAAATATCGAGGTTAGACGAGTTCTCGGTCGAGAATCTTGTCGGCAGAATCGCACCCGGAATCACACCGCAGCAACTTCTCCAGAACACATCCTTGATGGACAACGAAGGCAGACTGACATTGGCCGGCCTTCTGCTTCTTGGGAAAAATATCCTGAAATTCTATCCGGTCTTCACTATCAGATGCATTGCCTTCGTAGGTAATGACTTGAGTGGAGACAGGTTCAGGGACCGCCTTGTCGGTACAGATATGGAAGGTAACCTTCTTACACAGTTCAAGGCCGCGATGGCTTTCGTCAACCGGAATCTGAAAAGCCGACAGGTTGAGGATGAGTTCAACAGTCTCCCGGCACTGGAAATCCCACCGCAAGTATTTGTAGAGCTTATCGTCAACGCCTTGATACATCGTGACTTTTACCAGATCGCCCAAATAAGAATTCTGATTTTTGACAACAGAATCGAGATCCACAGCCCTGGCAACCTGCCTATGGATGTGACAGAAGACACCCTGCTTAACGGAATCTCCAAACCGCGCAATCAGTTGCTGTTCAACAATGCCGTCTATCTACTCCCATACGTAGGCATCGGCAGCGGAATCGTCAGAGCGTTCAAGGATTTCAAGGACATCACCTTTGAGAACAATTTGGCGACAGAGGAATTCATAGTCACTGTAAAAAGGCCTGGCGAGGTGGAAGCCCCATCCACAAAAGCGAATAATGTCGTAGATAATGTCGTAGATAATGTCGTAGATAATGTCGTAGATAATGTCGTAGATAGTCCTTGGAAACTTACCGAAAGGCAGCAAAAAATCCTCGACCTCATCAAAACGGACCACACCATATCCTCCGCAATAATCTCAGATGCCTTATCCGTTAACCCCAGAACTATCCAGCGCGATATTCTGAAACTAAGGTCTTACGGACTGATCACCCGCATCGGCCCCGACAAGGGCGGCCATTGGGAAATCAATGTCGGCAACCCCGCCAAATCTCAGGCAAAAGCACAATAAAACGAATGTCCAACAAAATCACAAAACTCCACATTGAGAATCAATGGGTTGGAGAAGTGAATGCTCACGAAACCGCAACTGGAATATAATGTCAAGTGTTTCTGAAAATACCGTTGACAACAGACGAATAGCGAAGAACACGATTTTCCTGTACTTCAGGATGCTCCTGACGATGGCAGTCAGTCTCTACACAGCTAGAGTTGTCTTGAATGTCCTTGGAGTGTCAGATTATGGCCTATACAATGTCGTATGCGGTGTAGTAACTCTGTTATCTTTCATAAACGGCACCTTATCAGGAGGAACTCAGCGATTCTTGACTTTCGCCTTGGGCGAAAAGAATGACGAGAGAGTTCGACGTACATTCTCCTCCGCCATAATAATCCACACGGTCATAGGATTCATAATCCTCATTCTCACAGAGGCTATCGGCTTATATTTGCTTTACAATAAGATGACCATAGCCCCGGAGCGACTCCAGGCTGCATTCTGGATTTTCCAATTTGCATCCATAGGGATGTTGCTCGGATGTCTCCAAGTACCCTACGAAGCTTCAATAATCGCCCACGAGAAAATGGATTTCTATGCCTATATGGGAATCTTCGATGTTTCGGTAAAGCTGCTGATTGTTTTTCTGCTTAAAATAATCCACGGTGTGGATCTGCTTGTACTTTACGGATTCTTCTATCTATGTGCAAGTGTAATGCTGATTGTCATTTATCGGCATTTCTGCAAGAAATGGTTTGATGAATGCACTATAAGGAACGTAATTGGCAAACGGCTTGACAGACAACTATTCAAGGATATGCTCATCTTTTCCGGCTGGGACACTATCGGTTGTATGGCAAGTGTGGCATCAAACCAAGGAATCAATGTCCTCCTCAACATATTCTTCAACACGGTTGTAAATGCTGCACGAGCCATATCACTGCAAATCTATGGAGCCATTCAAAAATTCGTAAACAGTTTCCTTACAGCAGTCAATCCGCAGATAACCAAATTGTATGCATGCGGAGACATCGAAGATATGTTTACTTTGGCAAAGAGGAGTTCAAAATATTCAGGGTTTCTGGTAATCCTCATAGGTCTTCCCATCTTTATTGAAATCGACTATATTCTGAAGATCTGGCTCGGACAGGTTCCGGAATACACTTCTTTCTTCACAAGAATAGCAATTATACAAGGACTGATCACATCCATTTACAGGCCTTTAGTAACAATCGTCCATTCGACCGGGCGAATGAAATGGCCGAACTTGATAGCCGGAAGCGTATTGCTGCTCATAGTCCCGATTTCTTACGTTCTGCTAAAATTGGGGGTGGGAGTCAAAACAATCTACATTGTCAATGTTCTTCCCTGGATATTCGATATGGGATGGAACATATTCATAGTCAGAAGATACACCGAAGCTAAAACCTTGGAATATTTTCCGCAAGTGTTTTTGAAAATCGCTGTCATTACAGTCATTTCATCCTTCACGACTTATCTGGTTTTTGACAATATGGAATACGGGTTCATCCGGTTGCTTGCTGTCGTTGTCTGCAGCGGGGTGACATCATTGGCTACTATATACTGCTTCGGTATGGACAAAAAAGAGAAAGCTATGGTGAGCAGAATGATACGTGAGAAAATATGGAAAAGACGATAAAACTATCAAACGGAGTGGATATGCCGATAATCGGATTCGGGACATATCCTCTTCAAGGGAAGGTCTTGTACGAGGCAATGCTGACGGCATTGGAATCGGGATGCAGCCTGATTGACACAGCACATAGCTATCCCAATGAGGAAAGCATCGGGGAACAGCTTCAAAAGATCTTCCGTGAAACTGAATTCAAAAGGAAAGATATCTTCCTGACATCCAAAATAGGTGACAAGCTCGACTCAAAGGGGTTTCCTATCGGTTACTATTTTTATAACTCTGATTCCTGCCCGAACAAAAACCATAGAGAAGTTGTCTTCAGGCAGTTGGATGAATCCTTAAGTAGGCTGAAAACAGACTACGTTGACCTGCTCCTCATCCATTGGCCTTACTATGACTGCCTTGAAGAGATTTGGGGTGCCTTTGAAGAAGTTTACAGACAAGGGAAGGTAAGGTCCATCGGTGTCAGCAACTTCAGGACGAGACATCTTGACAGAATCTCAAAGGGCGGTGCAACGGTTATGCCGATGGTAAACCAGATATATGTGTCTCCGCTGAACACACAGGAGAAGATGATAGAATATGCCAAGAAGCACTCTATCGTAATTGAATCTTACAGTCCCATAATGTTCCTTCATACGAAGAATTCCGTCACCACATCGCGGGAGATTCAAAGCCTTTGCGCCAAGTACGGCAAGTCATTGGCTCAAATCACATTGAGATGGGACATTCAGAGAAATGTCATCCCCGTTCCGAAATCCGGAACACCTTCAAGAGTAAAAGACAACTATGATATATTTGATTTCGAACTGACTCAAGAGGAGGTTTCTTTCATAAATTCATTCAATGAAAATTTCCAGTACCTCCCCGAATCAAGATTTTGCCCCGGTTACTGATGAAAAAGATATCACATATATTAAGAAAACTGATTGAACCCTCATTTTATAAGACTCTTCCAAGACGTCTTATGGTTCATAGCGGATGGTATCACAATCTGTTCGAGGATGCCTTCCGGATTCAGGATATTCCTCAGCATCTAGACATTATAAACCTTGGAAGCAATCCGGCAAAGTTCGCCTTTGACTATTCCGGAATCGGAGTTAAGGGCTTCAATCTTGCAGTTGGTCCGCAAACGCTGACATACGACTTCCGGATGCTTAAGAACTATCATTCATTTCTGGACGATAACGGTGCGAGGATAGTCCTTTTCGGCCTGTGCCCATTAACAATGTGCAAGGATAGATACACTGAACACGATGGAGCATTGAGCAAAGGTCTAAGATATTATCCTATCTTGCATAGGGCCATGATTGACGGTTTCGATGAGAATACTTATGACACCTACATTCTACACCCTGAGCGTCTGGGGCTAAAAGCCTGGGCAAAAGCGATTCTGCGAAAGAGGACGGATTCTCTGTCCATTGCATCCAATCCTTTGACGGAAGCAGAAATGGCCAAAGCAGCGATAGGAATGATTGACTTATGGAAACACGAATTCTTCCTGAAGAATTTCGACATTGACAGTTTGTCACAAGATGTGCAAGACTCCTTGATATATAACTCCGACATCCTTGATCAGATTATCGGCTTCTGCAAAGAACGCGACATCAGACCTGTAGCCGTTGTGCTTCCTGTCTCAGATTCATTGAACAAATATTTCAATGAGGAGTTCAAGAATCATTGCATGTTTTCGATTCTTGAATCAAAGGATATAAAAGTCCTGGACTACTCTGCGGACAAAAGATTTACCGCCAACTCCAATTTTCAGGACGAACTGAGGATGAATCTTAATGGAAGACGAAAATTCACATCTCAAGTAATCACAGATCTTAAAAGAGTTAACTATCTGTAACCCAAAATGAAATCATTCAAAGACTTAAAAAGGAATCTGAAACAGAATGCAGACTCATTGCCACCTGTCAGAATAGCTTTACTCGGAGATTCGGCAACTCAATTCCTGGCAACTGCATTGAAAGGAGAGGGGTATGACAGAGGCTACAATGTCTGCCTGTACGAATCAGACTATAATCAGATAGAACGGCAAGTCCTGGATCCGACCTCAGAGTACCATCAGTATGATGCCGCTTACACGATAATATTCCAGTCCACTCACAAGTTACTGGAAAAGTACTCCTTGTCCACTGCGGAAGAAAGGATGCAACTTGCTTGTGAACGCATTGAACTTATAAAGGAACTGTGCGCCAATGCCAGCGGAAAAGTCATCTGTTTCAACTACCCTGAAATAGACGATACCGTGTTCGGAAGTTATGCCAACAAGATTGAGCAGTCGTTCACGTTCCAAATCAGGAAGTTGAATTGTGAACTGATGCGACTTTCTTCCAAGATTCCCAATCTGTTCATTTGCGACCTGGCAGCTCTGCAGAACAAATTCGGCAGGGACTTCATCTTTGATAGCCACATCTATGTAAGCACTGAGATGCTGCTGAGTCTAGACATCATTCCATATGTTGCCTCAAGGTGCCTTGATATCGTTTGTGCCATTGAGGGCAAATTCAAGAAATGCCTCATTCTCGATCTGGACAACACCCTGTGGGGAGGAGTTGTCGGAGATGATGGTTGGGAAGGGATACAAATCGGACATGGGCTTGGAATAGGAAAGGTCTATACGGAATTCCAGGAATGGGTCAAGAAACTCAAGGATAGAGGGATAATCATAGCTGTATGCAGCAAGAATGATGAAGACAAGGCTAAAGAACCTTTCGAAAAGAATCCTGAAATGATTCTCCGAATGGAAGACTTCTCCGTTTTTATTGCCAATTGGGACAACAAGGTAAACAATGTCAGGCTAATACAAAGCATCCTGAACATCGGTTTCGATTCGATGGTGTTTATAGATGACAACCCTTTCGAGCGGAATATGGTCAGAGAGGGCATTGCTGGAATAACCGTTCCGGAATTGCCGGAAGACCCGGGAGATTATCTTGAGTATCTTTATTCCCTGAACCTGTTCGAGACAGCATCATATTCAGAGACCGATTCCAACAGAACCGAGCAATACCGTCAGGAATCCGTGAGAGTGTCACAACGAATGAAATTCACCAATGAGGCCGATTACCTCAAATCCTTGAATATGCAAGCATGTGTGGAGGATTTCAATGACTATAACACTCCTCGCATTGCACAACTTTCTCAAAGGAGCAACCAGTTCAACCTGCGCACGATCAGGTACACAGAGAACGACATAATTGCAATGCGCAACAATGCTGAATATGTCTGCTTCGCTTTTTCGTTGTCAGACAAATATGGGGACAACGGACTAATCAGTGCGGTGATTATGAATGTCATTGATTCCGAGACTCTTTTCATAGACACTTGGTTTATGAGTTGCCGGGTCTTGAAACGTGGAATGGAAGATTTCATTCTCAATACAATAGTTGGATATGCAAAAGATAAAGGATACGGAAAACTGATTGGTGAGTACATTCCTACAGTAAAAAATGGAATGGTTAAGAATCTGTACACCAATCTAGGGTTCAGTAAATCTGACGACAAAGCAAGGAATGAATTTGAGCTTGACACGACTTCTTATCAAAAAAGGGTTTGCTATATCCATAAGGAAAACTAAAACATAATATATGGACAAAAGTCAGATTATAGAGAAATTACAGGATATCTTCCGTGATATCCTTGACAATGAAGGTATTGTCTTGACAGAGGCAACATCCGCCAAAGACATTGAAGAATGGGATTCTC
>CAVKYA010000025.1:0-1742 GCA_963660255.1 Bacteroidaceae bacterium
TTATGAACAACACCGCAGATATGCAATCATATGTAAATTGTGCCGTATTTCAATGGTACCAGTTGGGAAAAACTTGAGAATAGAGTAAGGAAATGGGCGAATCAATTTGGGAAAGTATTCATTGTGACAGGATCTATCATCGGTAGTAACTTGTATGGGAAACTCGGAGCTAACGAAATAACGATCCCGGATGCATTCTATAAAGCGATTCTTGTAAGCGATGGTGTGTCTTATCATTCGGTAGGATTTGTTATGAACAACACCGCAGATATGCAATCATATGTAAATTGTGCCGTGACCATCAACTGTTTAGAAGACATTACAGGAGAGGATTTCTTCCCTTTGTTGGATGATGAATATGAAGAGGTTGTCGAGGATACGGTAGATAAACGCTTTTGGGGATTATGAAAGAATCATATTTCCGGTGAATGATTTGTTTACTGCTGCGATGTAATTGACACGGTGACAAAAACACAAAGAAGTCCGTGACATAGTTTACGACTTGATCTTACGAAACACTTTCATATCATCACGTCACGGAATGCCTTGAGAGAATGAATCGGCTGAAAAAGTCGGGTGAAGAGTCGAGAGATTTTCAGCCGAGATACCTATAGAGGCGGTTGTACTTGTGGTTAGGCTGAACGTGTTTTGTAAAAAAGATGATTTGAGTAATGGCGGGGAAGTCTATTGGTATGCGAGACTTGTGAACTTACAGGATTTTTGCGAGGCGAGTGTCAGTATTTTGATAGGAAAGGTGAAATTTATGTTATATTTGTACGAATTAACTGAAAACCTATATGGCTCTGCTTATAGTTTATATGCTTGGGACGCTTGGGGTTTCGTTCCTTTGCTCGCTTCTGGAGTCGGTGTTGATGTCCACGCCGATCTCTTACATCACGATGAGGAAGGAGCAAGGGTACAAGCCGGCTGAGAAGTTCCTCAAGTTCAAATCGGATCCGGACAGGCCTCTGGCGGCTATTCTGTCATTGAACACGATCGCCAACACATTGGGTGCGGCGGCGGTGGGTCGTCAGGCGACCATCCTGTTCGGAAGCACTTGGTTCGGAATCATTTCGGCATTGACGACGTTGTTGGTGCTTATTTTCTCTGAGATTGTGCCTAAGACCATCGGAACGTCATATTGGAAGAGTCTGATGGGCTTTGTGACATCGGCTATTTCGTTCCTGTCGGTTCTGATGTGGCCGCTCGTCATCATTGTCAGGTTGATCACTAACCTGATGACCAAGGATGAGGACGAGGCGACGGTCAGCAGGGAAGAGGTGACGGCGATGGCGAACATCGGAGCCGAGGAGGGCGTGATCGACTCCGACGAGAACAAGGTCATCCAGAACATAATGAAACTGGACAATGTCAAGGCCTGCGATGTGATGACCCCGAGGATCGTGGCGATGACGGCGCAGGAGAATATGTCCCTGAAGAACTTCTACAAGAACGAGACCTACCTGCACTTCTCCAGGATTCCGGTCTATGGGGATTCTCCTGAATATATCACCGGCTACATCCTTTTGAGTGACGCGCTTGAGGGACTGGCGGACGACGAGTTTGACAAACGTCTTGTGGAACTCAAGCGCCCTATCTCTTTCTTCACGGAGGAGGATTCCTGCGGCCACATCTGGGAGGAACTGCTCAAAAAGCACGAGCAGATCGGCCTCATCATCGATGAATATGGCTGCTTCCAGGGCATCATCACCCTTGAGGACATCATCGAGACGATTCTCGGT
>CAVKYA010000025.1:2032-17909 GCA_963660255.1 Bacteroidaceae bacterium
CGGTCAATGATGTCACATGTACTTATGGCAGTGTGCAGTTGGTGGCCGACGGCAAGGACGCCGGTGAGTTTACCATGACCGGAATCGTGCCTGGTTATTCAGAAGTGAAAGTGAATGTGGATCTTAATAAGAAATCCGATGAAACTTTCGCGTTCAAAGGATCTACAATAGTGTCAACCCCTCCTTCAGTAGCCGCCACCTTACGAAGCACTGATGACAACCCGTTATATGCTATAGGCGTGGAGGGAACGGTGTCACTTGATGGTGCGCTCAATGCGGCTGTCACCACGCAGGTTCAAGGCTCAGCTGCCGCTTCTTTGACGGGAACATGGAACATTGTCCGAAAGTGCAAGGTGGATCAGACCGGAGCTCCTGTCGGCGGACCTGTGCAGGTGACTTGGAAGGCTGCCGGCGCGGCGGCTCCTGCGGTTGCCAAGGCCTCGTCCTACATGAATATATTCGGTTGCATTCTTGCCGCTGAACTTTTGGATCAGGTGACTTTCGACGAGACCGGAAACATCACCGCCCGTTATTGGGCTGAACCGGATCTTGGTGAGGATCCTATGACCACTTTGGAGCAATTGGCTCAGATGATCAAGCCTGATACGGAAGGAAATGTCACTTTCACCGCCCATCATACCGATTGGGAAACATCTCCTAAGGCTAATCTGGTGTTCTGGTACGCTCAGGATAACTCGTTGTTCGTCGTGCCGAATGTCGGAGCCATCAAAGATGCCGCTGATGCAGAGGAGACCAGAGCCGATGTCAGCGGAATCGACATATCCTCGGTCATTGAACTTCTTGCCACACTCAAAGCGCTCGGCGTTGATATTGACGCATTGAACGTTGAACTTCAGAAGGTGCTGACCAGAGGTATTGAATATAAATATTCACAGAACGGTCAGAACCTGAAGATTTATGTTGATAAGGAACTTTGCGCGCCGGTCATTGAAGCCTTCCTTCCGGTTCTCCCGACTGTTGACGCTGTGATTGAGCAACTTGCGCAGTCTCAGGATCCGGAGGACATCAAGACACTTCAGACCCTTAGGAAGATCATGGATCTTATCGGGCTTCAGAAACCGTCAGACCTTGACCTCGTGTGGAAGGCTACCACGGAATTTGAGATCGCTTATAATTTCACCAAAGCATAGAATCTGTCACGAGTCTGCTTTTGGCGTGATTTGTAATAAGTTCAATATCAGCTAAATGAGAAACCGTCTTTGGTCGGAATGAACCAAAGACGGTTTCTTTTATGATTGACAGTCAGCCGGTTATTTCCCACTGACTTCTTCGAAGGAGATCGCGAATCCACCACCTTCTACAGCTTTCTGCTTGAGGATTGTCTTGCTCTTGCATTTCATTGTGCGGATGGTATAGGCCTGAGGGTTGGTCTTGTAGTCCGCGTCAGGGGTGTCGGCGTAGATCGTGGCGATGTAGGTCTTGTCTGGATCGAGGAAATCGAACTTGATTACGGACTCGTGCGCCTTCTCGCCGGTCACGTTGCCGACAAACCATTTGCCTGTGTCCTTGGCCTTGCGCGCCACGGTGATATATTCCCCGGGTTCAGCCTCCAGATAGCGGCTTTCAGACCAGTCGATGGCCACATCCTTGATGAATTGGAACGCGTCAGGGAACCGCTCGTAGTTCTCAGGGAGGTCAGCTGCCATCTGGAGAGGGGAGCTCATGACCACATAGATGCCGAGTTGGTTGGCTATCGTGCAGTTGGCGTGCGAGTTGTTCTCCGGATTGATCTTGGAGATGTTCATCTCGAAGATTCCAGGTGTATAGTCCATAGGGCCGCCAATGAGTCTGGTGAAAGGAAGGACGGAGACGTGGAACGGTTTGGAGCCGCCGAACGCCTGATACTCGGTTCCTCTCGCGGACTCGTTGCCGATAAGGTTCGGGTATGTGCGGCATAGTCCGGTAGGACGTACAGCCTCGTGGGCGTTGACCATGATGTGGTAGTCGGCGGCCTTCCGCACGGCATACAGGTAATGATTGACCATCCATTGGTTGTAGTGGTTGTTCCCTTTCTGGATCATGTCACCTACATAGCCTGATTTGACTGCGTCATAGCCATGCTCTCTCATGAACTTGTAGGCGGTGTCAAGCTGACGCTCGTAGTTGCGTGGCGAGGCCGAGGTCTCATGGTGCATGATTATCTTCACGCCTTTCTCCTTGGCGTATCTTTCGATTCCTTCCACATCGAAATCAGGGTATGGGGTCACGAAATCGAACACGTCTTCCTTCATGTGTCCGTACCAGTCCTCCCAACCGATGTTCCAGCCTTCCACAAGCACTCCATCGAATCCGTTTTCCGAGGCGAAGTCGATGTATCTCTTGACATTGGCCGTGTTCGCTCCATGCTTTCCGTTAGGTTTCACCTTTGTCAGGTCATCGGTTGAAAGGTGGACGCTGCGGAGATCATCCGTATAGGCCCATGAACTCTTGCCGGTGATCATCTCCCACCAGACACCTACATACTTGCAAGGATGGATCCACGAGGTGTCCTCGATCTTGCAAGGTTCGTTGAGATTCAATGTGATGCGTGACGCAAGGATGTCACGTGCGTCATCCGAGACAATGACTGTTCTCCACGGTGTCGTGCATGGAGTCTGCATGTAGGCTTTCTCTCCGGTCGGGGACGGGGTCAGATGCGCGTGGAACACCATGTTCCTGTCATCCAGATTAAGATGCATTGCCGGATAGTTCACGAGAGCCGCCTCATGAATGTTCAGGTAGATCCCGTCGTCGGTCTTGAGTTGAAGCGAGGTCTGCACTCCGGTAGGGGAGAAAGAGGTCTGCGAGAGGTTGTCGGTGATGGAGGCTTCCATCAACCCACGGATTTCTGACAGACGGGATTTGGTGTAGTCATATTCCTGAGTGTCGTAGTCTCCGGGAATCCACCATGCCGTGTGGTCGCCTGTCATGGCGAAGTCGGTAAGTTCATCGCTTATCACGAAATATATCAGATTGTTCTGGTCCGGGAACTCATACCTGAATCCGAGACCATCGTCAAACAGCCTGAATCTTACCACCATTCGCCTGTCGCTTGAAGTCTGTCTCAAGGTGACGGCCAGTTCGTTATAGTGGTTTCTTATCGTGCTTTCCTCACCCCAGATAGGATTCCAGGTCTCATCTGTGGAACTTCTGGAGACATCCGCAAGTTCAAACCAGTCGAAGAGGCCGCTGTCATTCAGCTGGAATCCCATGCGGCTCCAATCGACCACAACCTTGTCTTTGTAGGACAGTTTGTAACGTGGCTTGTCTCCGTCTTGAAGCCTGAACTCAAGTTTGAGGTTTCCGTTCGGAGAAATCAGGGATTCGGATTTCTCCACGGTCGGACGACCGTCATTGGAGTTTCCGGCATATGCCGTGCCTCCAAATGTCAGCGCTGTCGCGAAAACCACCGCGAGGGCGCGAATCAAAGTCTTTCTATTCATATTCCAAAACAATCATATTCCAATATTTCAAAGAAGGCATCGTGACGCGGACATTTCCGTTGTCCTGCTTGAAGTCCAGCTTCTTGCACGCGCCTCCGTCAATGTCAGGCGAAGCCATCCAGACAGAGGCGATCCTGTCGGTCACATTGATGTCAACCGATGCCTCGCTGATCCGCGTCGGTTCCGGCATCGTGCCATCCATGTCCCTCCAGCTCAAAGAGTTGGCCTGAGTGAAGTTTAAGATGTGGACTACCTGACGATTGCCGACTTTTCTGCATAATGTCACCGCTTTCCCTCTTTCCGGAGCCCAAGGCTTGATGTCGATCTTGCCGTCAGCCGAAGTGACATCCACGTCATTGAACTCTCCTCCGTCACGGAGCAGGTTTTCGTAGGCCGTCATGAAATCATAGTAGGCGACCATGGCGTTTTGAAGGTCGGTTGTCATGCCGAGGCTGCTGTTGGGGAAATATTCATTGCAGAGCATGTGTTCGCCTAACTCCAGATGTGAGCCACCAAGCGCGAACATCACCGCGTCTGTGAGGATGACCCCAGGGGCGTTGAACGATCCGAGACTTCCGGACTTGCCGTAGTTCATATAGGCGGCGAAGACTGTGCTTATGCCATTCTCACTGAATCGGTTGTTGTCTTCTATGTGGGTCTTGAGATCAGTGAAGTCGGCTTCGTTTCCCCACATCTCATCGTAGGCGAAGGCCATTTTGCCAGTCCCGATGATCCGTTCGGCTCCATAGCCTGAGACGGCGTTCATTATAAGATCCTTGGCTGGTTGCCTTGACTTCATCGCATTGATGAAGGAAGCATAGCCGGCCGGCAGGTCAACGGTGTTGCCGTCATAGTCGTACCTTGTGCCTCTATACCCAAGCTGGTCAATCTGATAACCGTCAAAATCAAGTACGGAATAGACATCGTCGGTCTTCTCGCCAAGATATTCCTGCCACTGTGGATTGCCAGGGTTGACAAGGTAGATCGAACTTTTGAATGGCGCGGACAGGGCGTGCATGTCCTTACTGCTTCTGCCATTGTCGCTGAATATGTACCAGCTTTCCTTGACTCCATCCTGTGCCGCGTCGTCAAGAGCGCCGAAGCAAAGGTTGTAGAAGATGGCTTTCATGCCGCGGCTGTGGATGGCTGAGATGTAGTTCTTGAGTGTTGTCAGGGACGTGTTCCTGCTGGCGATGTCCTTGTAGGTCTCAAGAGGGTTGTCACGTGTCCCGCCCAACGGCCAATGGTGCTTCCAGTGCCAGTCCTGAAATTGCACTCCGTTGATGTGGTAGCGGTTAAGGTTGCCGATGATGTTGTTGATGGCGGTTTCACTCATGACATCGAAACTGGAAAGGAATCCGTAGCGCGGGAATCTCGCCCAGTCGCTGGACACGTCGATTCCGACAGTCCCAAGGATTTTCTCGCCGGTTGATGTGGTTTTGTAAACCTCGGCCATGTACCCTTTGTAGTCCCCGGACGGCGCGGTCCAGCTCCATTCCGATGAATTGAGAGGTTGTTCACTGACGACCTTGCCCAGATGCATGTATCTGACAGACACGTCAGCACCGGGATCTGCGGAGGCGATGAATCTGATAGTCTCGCCCGGCCTGTAGGCGGCTTTGTCAGTGCTGACTGAAATCACGGTCTCCTCCCCGTCGGACGGCTTCACGAACCCTGTGTAGCCTTTTTCTTTCTGACAGGCACCCGTAAGAAGCATGGTGCCTGTCAAGATCAATTCTGTAAACATTCTGTAACGCATGGTTTCTTACGTTAGTTCTTCACGATGGTGATGGTCTCCGCCAGCTGGTTCACAGTGATTGTGTAGTTGCCGGCGTTCTCAACGATCCATTTCCGGTCCACTCCGGATTCCTTATTGCTGTCCACGAACGAGATGATCTCATCGGAGACAGTGTTGAATGGCTTGTTGGCAGACGTTGGCATGAACCAGCATCCGTCCCACTCTCTCTTGAGGTCGCAACTGATCTTCATCTCGCCTGCGGAGAGATCTCCTGTCCATTTGAGAATATATTTGTCATCACCTGCCTTGAGCCTGCATTTGTCATCGGACGCGGCGTCGTCCAGCGACCATCCGTGAGGAGCGGCTGAACCGATGAGCCAGAGCGATTCGTAAGGGACGAACTCAACGCAATTCATGCTTTCTTTCCCTGGTGTGATGTCCAAGGCTATCTTGTAAGCCTTTCCGGTCTCCTCGTCCTTGATTCTCCACTTAGGATCAGGGTCAAAGCCTTTTACGAACTGTACGCCTGTGTTGCTGATGGAAGCGTTCTCCTCAGCGGCCTTGTACATGTTTTCCCATGAGCCGTCGGACGTGCCGAACTTGAACTCTCCGCCGTTGGTGAACTCGGTTCCGTAACGGAACACGAAAGGATTGACAGGATCCTGTGTCATCCTGACGAATGACCATCCGGTCGGATCTCCGACAAAATAGATGGCGTCGTATGGCGGTTTGTTGACATCCGCCTCTTCAAGTGTGAATGTCAGGTTGAGTATGTCGGCGGTGATCTTGTAGCCTCTCGCCTCCGGAATCTCGAACTTTAGGTCAAGGTCATCGGCCGGCTGTTCGGAGAAATATCTAAGGGTCTTCCCGGAAGCGTCAGAACCATCCCTGACGTATGCCGGCCAGAATTGTCCCGAAGTGGTGATGAACTTGATTTCTCCCTCGTTCAGTGTTCCGGTCCACGAGAACACACCTGTGGACGTGCGTGTCAGTTCGGTGGCGTTGTCTGCGGACCAACCGTTGGGAGCGGCTCCTCCGATCATGTAAAGTGTCGTGCTGACAGGCTCGTAAGGTGTCACTGTGAACTCCACTGACGATTCTTGGCCCAAATCGTCATATTCAGCCACGGAAGCGGTCACCCTGGCCTTGTAAGATGCCTTGACACCGCTTTGGGCACCGAAGTTCGACTTTACAAAATCATTCAACTCCTTTGCCGTCCATGTCTTTGAATATGCTTTCCTGCCGAGCTCCTCCTTGTAGCCGGAGGCGTAGTCGGCGTCTTTCAGAGCCATCTCGAAAGTGTAGGTGATGGCGTTGCCGGTGCCATTGTTGGTGCCTGTCGTCCAATTCAACGCCAACGCTTCGCTGTCGGCTTTTTTCTCGTCGAGCTCGATCTCAGCTCCGGAAGCGGACATTTCAAGAATATTCCCGGCGGATGGATCGACAGTCTTGTAATCCTCTTCCGAGCAGGAACATGCCATGCCCAGACAGAGTGCCGCCGCGGCGGCCATTATATATCCTTTCATTGTGTAATCCAATCTTATTTATTAATATCCAGGGTTTTGTTCCATCAGGTTGTTGGAGTCCATCTCCGTCAGAGGGATAGGCAGAAGCAGCCTGTCCTTGGTGGCTTTCTTGCCGATTCCGCCAAGGAAATCAAGGGCGTACTGTCCCTTGTTGAGCCGGATGATGTCAAACCATCTGTGGCCCTCGAAAGCAAGTTCCATCCTGCGCTCGTGGATGATGATCTCCCTCATTTCCTCCTGTGTCTTTCCTGAAGGAATCGGATTGAGTCCGGCGCGTTTTCTTACGATGTTCAATGGCTCCGCAGCCTCGTCCGTCTTGCCCTGCTCGTTCAGAGCCTCGGCTTTCATAAGGAGGACATCCGCGAAACGGTACACGACAAAGTCCGCCGCGTTGGTGTTGTATTCCGGCGAGTATGACTTGGTGACCAAGAACTTACGCACATTGTAACCAGTGTTGGACCAAGAGGACTTGTACTCGATCCCGTCGAAAGCCGGGCATCCGTTGTAGAAGACGGTCACGTCCTTTCTGAGGTCACCCTCTTCCCATTGGCTCATGAACTCCGCCGTAGGCTGGTTCCATCCGTATGATCCGGCGACCATTCCCGAGTTTCTCGGACCCATGAAAGTGGATAGCCATGAACTTTGGTTGCTGCCACCCCAGAAGTCATACTGGGTGCTTCCTGAATATCCTACCGTGAACAAAGCCTCCTGGCTGGTCTCGGCCTTCGCCCCGAAATTGTCAGCGAAATCACACTTGCTCAGGTCATAGCCCAGTGCCTCCACCTGTGAGCAGAGATTCTGAACCTCGGCGTAGTGTTCGGACGGATTGTATGTCAGGTAGATGTCTGCCAGCATGGCCAGCGCCGCGTCCTTGCTGGCCCGGTTGTAGTCAGCTCCTGAATATGTCTTCTTCTCTGGAAGAAGATCAATGGCGGCCTTGCAGTCGCTTATGATCTGTGTGTAACATTCGTCAAGAGAGGCCCTTGCCACATCCGTGGACTCGTTGGCCTTATGTGGGGTGAGCACAAGTGGAACACCTCCGAACAGACGTGTGAGAATGTAGTAATAGTGTGCCCTGAGGAAATAAGCCTCGCCGAGCGAACGGTTCCTGATGGCTTCGCTGGTCTGGTTTCCTTCTCCAAGGATGGATTCTATCGTAGTGTTGCACTGTCCGATTCCGACCCAAGGAGATCTCCAGATGTAAAGCGCGAATCCATTGGACGCGTCAGCGGCGAAATTGGCGCATTGTATGGTCTCGATTCCGTCGTCACCGCCACCGGCTCCGACCTCGGAGTTGCCGGCGATGATGTCGAGCGACCATATTCTTTGATTGTAAAGGTTTGAGGATTGCAGCGGCACGTAGCAGCCGTTTGTCAAAGCGATGGCGACGGAGTCGGTGACTGAGACGGAAGGATCCACGGCGTATGACGGGAAACTGTCAAGAAATCCGGAGCAGGATGTCATCGCAAAGCCTGCCAAACCAAGTATTGTGATCTTTATGTTGTTCATATTCATTAGAAATTAAAATTGAGACCGAGGCTGAAAGTACGTGACAGCGGGTAGATGTTCCAGTCAATTCCGTTGATGCCGACCTCTGGATCGAAGCCGGAGTAATTCGTCAGGGTCAGAGCGTTCTCGCAGGAAAGGAATATCCTCGCGCTGTCGATGTTCGCCTTTTTCAGTAGAGTCTTGGGGAATGTGTAGCCTAAGGTGATGTTCTTTACCCTGAGGTAAGAGCCGTTCTCCACGAATCTGTCTGAGATTCTGGCGTTGTGGTTCGGGTCGCCATAGACGGCGCGCGGCATGCTGGTGCTGGTTCCGTAGCCGGTCCAGCGGTACTTTACGGACGCAGTCTGATTGTGCGCGCTGGCCATTCCCTCATTGCCGATGCCCACGGCGTTGAATATCTCGTTGCCGGTCACGCCCTGAAGGAAAACCGTAAGGTCGAATCCCTTGAAATAGAAATTGTTTGTCATTGAAAACAGCCAATCAGGGTTAGGGTTGCCTATGATTGTCCTGTCTTCCTCGTTGATCACACCATCGTTGTTGAGATCTTTGAACCGTATGTCACCCGGCGCGGTGGAGTTCTCCTGGAACGCGTGATTGTCAACTTCTTCCTGTGTCTGGAATATACCATCGGTCACATAACCATAGAACACATTGATAGGTTTGCCGTTCTTCTGCATGGTGATGTAGGCGCCGCCTGTCTCGTTCTGGTAGAGCGGCGTGTCACTGTTGAGGCTTACGATCTTGTTTCTGTTCCAGGTGGCTGTCAGCGATGTCTCCCATCTGAACCCGTCGCCTGTGCTGTCGAAATTGATCGTGTTGAGGGTGAACTCGAAGCCACTGTTGCGGACCTTGCCGGCGTTCGTGTAGGTCGTGGTGGTGTCCTCGTAGCCTGATGTGATAGGAATGGCAGCCTTGACAAGCATGTCGGCGGTGTTCTTCAGATAGGCATCGACCGACAGGTTGACGCGGGACTGCCACATGGACAGGTCAAGGCCGATGTTGGCCTGGCGCACTTCCTCCCAGTGGATTGACGGATTCGCCATGGACTTGGCCATGAGGGTGGTGACTATGTCGCTGCCGAAAATGTAAGTGCCTGTGTTGTAGGTCTGGATGTAGGCGTATGATCCGATCTTGTCGTTTCCGGTCACGCCGTAGCCGGCTCGGAGTTTGGCGTCGTTGACAAGAATATTCTTAGGGAACCAATTCTCCTTGGACAGTCTCCATGCGGCTGAGGCGGACGGGAAGTTGCCCCATCTGTGGTTCGGGCCGAATCTGGAGGAGCCGTCGCGGCGCATTGTGGCTGTGAGAAGGTATCTGTCATCGTAAGAGTAATTGAGTCTGGCCATAAAGGACATCATCGCCCAGTCGCTTGACGCTCCGCCGATTGATTTGTTGACGGTTCCGTTGTCGAATTCGTGGACATTGGAGAAAAGGAATCCGGCCTTGGTGGCGTTGATTCCCGAGGCGTCGTTCCATTGTGCCGAAGTACCGGCCATCACATTGAGGCTATGCTTTCCCTTGAACGTGTGGTCGAAGGTGAAGTAATTGTCCCACAGATAGGTGAATGCCTTGTTCGAGTCCTGGTAACGTGTGGTCTCCTCCACGGCGGAAGGCTTATAGTCATAGGCGTACGAGATGTTGTCGTTGAACCACATCTTGGCGTCGTAGCCGAAGGTGCTCTTGAATCTCAACCATTTCGCGAATGTTATCTCAGCGGAGATGTTTCCAAGGAAATTGTAGCCGTTGGTCTTGTTCGAGTTGGTGTAGAGAGGACCGACCGGATTCCTGACATCACCATACCAGTAGGATATTCCCTCCGGACCGCTCCAGCTGCCGTCGGCATTCTTAACTTCCTGCGTAGGCAGGGCGTTCATCGCGCTGGAGATTGAATATGAACCGCTCTCCTTCACGTCTGCCGAGAATGTGATGTTGTTGGAGAACTTCAGCCATTTCAGGACTTGCGCGTCGTTGTTGTTCTGGAAGGTGAACCTTTTGTAGCCGACGGTCTTGACGATTCCTTTCTGGTCAAGGAATCCTCCAGAGATGTAGTAGCGGGCTTTCTCGTTACCTCCTGAATAGCTTACCGTGTAGTTCTGCATCTTGCCCGTGTGAAGGATCTCGTTAATCCAGTCCGTACCCTTGCCGAGAGTCTCAGGGTTGCTCCATGCCGGATTTGTGGCCAGCCCCGCGTTGCTCAACATGTCGTTGGAATAGGCTGCGAAGCCCGCGGCATCAAGCATTTCCGGAATATATGTGACATTCTGGATCGCCCAGTTGGCGTTGACGCTGACCTTGCCGTCACCGTTGGAGCCTCTTTTTGTGGTCACCATCACGACACCGTTGGCGCCACGTGATCCGTAGATGGCCGTGGCGGACGCGTCCTTCAGCACATCGATCCTGTCGATGTCCGCAGTGTTGAGCGAAGTCAGTCCCAAATCTGTCGGGACTCCGTCGATGACCACAAGCGGATCACTGTCATTGATTGTGCCCAGACCCCTGATCTTCATCGTGACGTTGTCTCCAGGCTTTCCTGAATCAAGAATATACACGCCGGAGACCTTGCCTTGAAGCGCTTGCCCGACATTGGCGACAGGGGTGTCCTTGAGATCCTTGTCCGAAATGGACGCGACCGCTCCTGTCAGGTCTTTCTTTTTGATTGTTCCATAGCCCACGACAACGGCCTCGCTCAGAAACTCAGAGTCTTCCTGAAGTGTGACGGTGATGTCGCCACTTTCGCCAACTGTCACCTTAGTTGTGGTGTAACCCAGTGACGAAATCTCCAGAATGTCACCTTTGGCGGCGGCCAAGGTGAAGGTTCCGTCCACATCGGTGATTGTCCCGACCGAACGGTCGCCTGTGTTCACGACAGCGGCTCCTATTACAGGCTGCCCTGTCTTGTCGATCACCTTTCCGTTGAACGACAGTACCTGCGCTGACGCGCTGAGCCCTGTCAGAAACAGCAAGACGGCAATCGAACACAAAAGGAAGTGTGATTTGCTCATATCCTTAAAAAGTTTTAATAAATAAACAAGAATATTCCATTGGTTATTCTCCGGCAAAGAAAACCAATAACGCCGTCATGACAAAGCGATGGTATTGTTTTAGTAGTTATGTGAAATTACAATATATTGATATATTGCTGATTATATTTTGCTTTCAGCAGAAAATAGTAGTGGTTTCAAGACAGTCTTCCGATGCTCATTATTTGTTTTTCGAAGTCCTCGCGGCCGGAAACAGCGGAGTTTCTCATCTTGACTCGGTAGTTGTAGATCGTGGATACGGATCTTCTGAGGAAGTGTGCGATTTTGGTGGAGTCGGTGACGCCAAGACGTATCAGCGCGGCTACGCGTAACTCTGTCGTGAGCATTCCGTTCTTACCTTTCACATCAAACCTTTTGTCTTCCTGAAGAAGGGCGTTCAGCCGTTCCACAAAGTCTGGGAACAGGGCCAGAAAAGATTCATCGAAACGTACATAGAAGCCTTCCAACTCCTTGTCGATGAATTCAGTGGACTTCAGGTTCTCCATCACCTCACCGAAGCCACCTTCCTTCGCCGCCCTGCGTAGTTTGGAGCGGTATCTCTCCAGACCGGCTATGTAGTCCGAGCACATGTCCAGATATATTCCCAGATATTGCTCTTTGATGTCATTCGATTCCTGAAGAAGGCTCACATATTCCTTGAGCCTCGCATTGGCGACCGCCACCTTCCGGTGGCTTCTGATCATGTATTGCACCGCGATGACGAGCGAGAGGAGCAGGGCGCTTATGACAAACAGTATGATGTAGAGTTGTGTGCGCCTGTTGTGCATCCTGATGTCGTAGGTCTCGGTGATCAGAGGCAGCATCGAGTTTATGGCCTGGACGTTTATGCTGGCGTTCGCGGCCACGGCGTCCTTTATCGACTGGTTCACATAACGGTAGGCTCTGTTGATGTCGCCTTCCCGGTACAAAAGCTCAGCCAGCTCGTAGAGTGACTTGTACTCGTTGACCGGAGTCCGGAGGTCATTGGCGGCGCTTTCCGCGAGGAGACCGATGGCCTCGGAGTTTCTTCCGCACATGCGTGATGCGATGGATGCGATGTAACTGACTATCGCTCTTTCATGTACATCAAGCCTGTCGGAAGACCGGACCGCGAGCAGCGAGTCCAGGATCATCGCCGCGTTGCCGTTGTCGATCTCGATGTCGGACCAGACGTAGAGTTTGAAAAGGTCGTCATCGCCCAGATTCCTGTACAACTCATTCCTGAAAGAGTCCCGCTTCCGGATGTAATCAGCCTTGACGAGAGGGTCATCGGACATTCTCGCCATGTTCCCGTACAAATTGTTGCTGATTTGTAAATATCTCAGCATGAGCTGTCTCGGCATGGATTCCGGATCCATTTCTTGCATGATGTCCGAAGCCTCCAGATACATTCCGGAAAGAGCGTACCTGTCCGCGATGTCCATCTCCGCGTCAATTATCCTTTCGTTCCGGGTCTGCTCCGCTCCTGCACTTTGAGCCACGGAGAGTTTCTTTCGAGCATAGAATATGGCTGAATCGATGTCATATTGGTAATATTCATCGAACAGCCTGTCATAGATTTCGTATTTCAGGCTGTCTGTGGCATCCGAACGGATTCCCGCTTTTATCGAATCTATCCGTTCCCGTTTGATTCTTTCATAGATGTCCCTTTCGGCTATTGTTCTGTCAAGGGTTTCAAGCATCCTTTTGTTGTCTCCGCCTTCTGCTTCGGCGCAACCTTGCGGTAGGAGACCCACAGCCGCGACCATGCAGAACGCGGCAAGGACTTTGATAATCACGTGTCCTTTCATGCCGGTTTTATCTTACATGATGCGGCAGTTCATCGGGAATTATCATGGAGATCTCGCAAAGGCCGGCGACAACCCCGTCCTCCTTCCACGCGCTTTGGAATATCATCTTGTGCACGCCGTTCTTTTCGATTGTGTATGAGTTGGTTCCGCCGGTTTCCAAAAGACCGCGTATGATGGACGCCGACCTCTCGTTGTGGCAGTCGAACAGGTTCCGGCCGATGAGGTCGCCGCGTTTCCTGTACTGCTCTACCGCGCGGTCATTCTGATAGACGATGACTCCGTCCTTGTCGCAGACGGTTATCGAACAATTCAACTCTTTTGCCCAGTCTGGTATCATATTCATTGTAAATTTATGATTGTCATCTGTTTCCGAAGCGCCATCCGAAGCCTAACATAAGGTTGTTCGGATCGTGGAAATCGTGCAGTTTGTAGCCGATGTGAAGATAGAGCCCTTTGTAGATGTCTGTCTTTAGAGCGAGAGTCTGGTAAAAGCCTTTCAACTCATCTCCTTTGTAGATGACGTTACGTCCGAAGCCTATGTTTACGGAGAAAATCGGCATCACAAACTCCACTCTAAGAGAAAGGCCTATGCCCAACTGTTCGTTTAGCGGTGGGCGATAGAACCGGATGTTCCCGTCATCTCCTGTTCCGGCCACATATTCACCGACATTTGCGCTTTCGTCGTACTGCACGTCAAGCGCCGCTCCTGCCCTGAAAAATTTGTTCACTCTGTACAGAGGGCTGATATTGAGTCCGAGAATTCCGAATTTGCCTTCGGCTATATATGGCGAGTCATTCCAGATCAGCCCCTTGGCCCTTCCGGCACCGTACAATAGAATGTCGTATGTCATCCTATCCGAGAACCTTGTATTTTTTTGAGTGGCATATTCATTGGAAATTGGAGAATTCGTCCGAGAAATCATGTTTGTCGGGCCGAAACTTCTGCTCACTCCTATTCTTCCTCCGACGGTATTCACTCCGGCGTTCGGGTAGGAGGTGTTTCCGTTCGAGAAATGCGTGAGATCGATTCCTGCGGAAAACGTCCAGTTGTCAATCGGCTTCCAGGAAAGCAAGAGTCCGAAATTGATGTAGGCGTTGACCCTTGAGCCGACCACCATATTATATTCATTGACATAGCTGTGCAGATCGGCGGATGGGTCATAGGGATGCCATCCGAAAGACACTCCGAAATTCCATTCGTAGTCTAATGAAAGTTTCGGGGAAATCTGTGCGAGCCTTGCTCCCTGAAAGACATAGACAGCAGTTGGATCACCTATTTCCTTATGGTCAAAGAAGGTGTTGAAAGCGACTCCTATTCCTTGATACGCAGTAGGATATAACTTGCCGAAATGGCTGGATGAAGGGAATGAGAATGAATATTGCAGATGCGCCGAACCACTCTTGTCAAGCCTCTGCCCAAGTTCGTTCTCACCTCGGAAAAAACGATGTGTCGGCAGGAGATACGAAGGGCGGACATTGACTCCGATGTGATTCGCGAATCTCAATGAATCAGCGTTATGCGCTTCCGCGACTTGATGGCTGCCGACTGCCGGAATCAGAAGAACCGCAGCCAGTTTTATGAATATTCCCACTCTCATCTCTTTTCATAAACCAGATAATACTTCCCATTGGGACATGCGCTTGTCATAGTGCCTTTTACAGTATGAACCTTACCGGTCGCCTTATTCTTAAGGCGCATTGTGTAGCCGATCTCGTAGGACTCATATTCCCATAACATCTTATAGTACCGGTGCTCTTTCTCGGTTGGAGGGAAAGTCATCCTGACCATTTCGTCGTTTTTGTACGGGTACGCGTAAATTGTTGAAAGATGGTATGTTATTTCTTCGCCACTGAAGACCGGGCTGTCATTTTCAGACAGGATGCCATCAGGTATGGGAACATAGAAATCATTGCAATAAAGTCCGAAATCCGAGTCTCCGGTAAACTCAACCGTTCTTGTGGCTCCGCCGAAGATCGCCTTGTTGAAGAACAAGGTGTCCGGTCCCGGGTTTGTGATTGACATCGGTCCCCATCCGACCCTGAGCTTATTGTCCTGGTTCAAGCGTGTCGCGTTTGTGTCCCAATCCATTCCGTCGAGAATATAACCTGCGCTGGCAGCCTGTCTGACGGCCACAGAATCTAATTCATAGTTGTTGGTAATGAACAACTTGATACTGTTATCCTTTTCTTGGAAATTCGGTGGCAGGAAAACTGACAGTTCTTTCTTTCCGGATTTTTTGACTTGCAGTTTGTAATCGTCAAGTTCTATGGTCTGTTTACCATTCTTGTCTGTAGGCATTGAGGCAGACGATAGACCCGGATAGATCACTTTCCCGTCTTTCTCGACCGCGTGCAGGTTCCATTCGTTTGTCTGGAACCTGATGACAACGGAGTCTCCATCATCAGAGAGCTCAAAAGAGCGTGACGATGGGGCGATGTGGCTGACAAAAGCATCAGGGTTGCACCCGTACACCGTTGAGACACAAAGCGCTATGAATATGCCTGCGAGTGCTTTTATGAATATGCTGCCTTGGATTCCGGTTCTCATATTCCTAATTCAGGAAACTTTGCAACTCCTCGTAGAATCTTTGTGTAGGGAAGCCCATGACATTGTAGAACGAGCCGTCCAGCCGAGTGATTCCGACATAGCCGATCCATTCCTGAATTCCGTAGGCTCCAGCCTTGTCGAAAGGCTTGAAGTTGTCGATGTAGTAGTCGATCTCGCTGTCTGACAGGTTTTTGAAATAGACATCGGAAGTGACGGAAAAGATTTTTGTCCTGTGGCGGTCACGGATTGTCACGGCGGTGATCACCTGATGCTCCCGACCAGAAAGAAGCCTGAGCATTCTGA
>CAVKYA010000026.1:0-13067 GCA_963660255.1 Bacteroidaceae bacterium
CCATTTAATGTTCAATCATTAAAGATAATGAATATTCCCTTTTCTTTTTTTCTGCATCTCAATTATGAGATGAGGCTTACTGTTTTTTGACGAAACAATAAAATTTCAACGTAGCCGCTTGGGTGAAAACTATTCTTGCGAAAGTGACTTTATCCGCTCAGGGGACAGTCCTGAGATCCGGGCTATCTGATCAATTGGCATATTCAGAGCCAACAAGGACTTGGCCACATCTGTCATAGCTGCATCGCGGCCCTCAGCTTGGCCTTCAACTTTACCCTCGGCCTTGCCTTTCTCCACACCGTCCTTGAAGCCCTCTTGATGCCCCATTCTGTAGCCTTCCTGTTTCGCGCCCTCAATGTAGGGGCGCATCTCTTTTTCTGTCAACATAACACTGAAATAGTTATCAATCTCATTGTCGTCAAGGCCGCTGACGCGCATCGCCTTCTCCAATCTGCCGAACCTCTCATCATCCTTCGACCTCGATTTGGCAAAGATAGCGAAATTCCTGAATATTCGGCACCATCCTGCGACAGGGCTGTCATATTCATCAGTGTAATGCATAATTCTCGGCAGCTCAAGTAGGTAGAATGAAATCTGATCACCAAATGGCTCTGTGGTGTCAACTTCCTGAACGCGGTAATGATAGAGAATCTTGTCTTCGGGTGAATCCGGATGGACATCCTCGTAGTTCATTATACAGATCACCTTGACTGGAGTCAGGACATATTCGTCATCGCCTTTCTTAACCTGTCGGTTGATCAATCGGGTCCCATAAAAGAATAGCCTGTCCCGTTGGTCGGATCTCGAAGCTTTTTGCATCTCGACAAGAATAGTCTTGGAAGGGGTCTTGCAGAGAAGGTCGAAGAGTATCTTCTTGTCATACTGGGCATCCTTGGCCAGCTCGGTGTTCCTGAACTCAATTGACGTGATGTTCTCCCGCAGTATGTCATTGAGGAGCATAATGAGCATATCCGGGTGGTTTTGGAACAGGTACTTGAATGCCCAATCACAAGTCAGGTCAAGATACTCCGGAGTGGCAAGGCTCTGGGCGTAGGTGTCCTTCTCTTCCTCGCTCATTCCCTTGAATCTTGGGTCATTATCAATCAGTCTCCGGCAATGATGGTAGCGTTTGCGGTAAAGGTCCAGCTCGGATATGCCCGCTTGGTTAATGGATGTTTTGGTTTCAGAACCGTTCATAGTTTAAATAATGTTGATTAAAAGTTGATTATTGGATATGTGGTCTCGGAATCCCTTCCGGAACCTGCCCGCAATATCGGCATTGTAAACGTAAAAAATGAAAAGAAACATATACAATTCAAAAGAAACAGAAATTTTTTTGATAAAAAACAGACATATTTTTCTTTTGCCCTTGATTTTATGTGGTTTCGGCAGACAATCGACATCAATTCGGTACGTAAGAGCCCCCTTATTCTGTACAAAAGTTGGTTGGTACACCAAAAGTCTATTTTATGTACCAGCGACTTTGTTATTCAATATTTGTACACCAGAAGCTTGTTTTATGTACAAATGCCTTTATCACACTCCATTCGTACACCGGAAGCCAGCTTTCCCTACCAAAATAGGCTAAAAGCAGGACAAATGTTGGCCGCACTAAGCAAAAAGAGGACGGCCAAACAGACCGTCCTCTTTTAAGTGTCATAGAGTAACTTGGATTACTGCTGGTCGGAATCCCACCAAACGTTGATTGTCCAGACATCCGGCTTGAGGTTCCAGCAAGCCTTGCCATTCTTTACGAACGACATATCGGCGCCAGGTACCTGGTTTCCGATTGCCTGAAGATTGTCGGTGTTGTAGTTGAGCTCGTGAGAACACTGTCTCCAACGGCGGAAATACTGACCGGCAGGGATTGCCTCGGAAGCGGCCGCGTTCACATCGTGATAGGAGGCAATGTTCCATCCCAAGAAGAGATCCTTGTTGAAGTCGTAACGACGCATATCGTTCCAAATCTCTACTGAGAACAGCAACGCTATTCTCTTCTGAGTAAGGATTCTGCCAAGGGTCAAATCACCGGAGGAGCCGATACCGTTCGCAAGGAAGTTGTCGATGTCAGCCTGAGCAATCGGAGTGAAAGAAGGACAGGAAGCCAATGTCGCATCCTCATTTACCCAAACCTTGAGCTTTTCGTTCATCAGTTCGATGGAAGCCTTCACACCTTCCTTGTAAGCGGTGTAAGCTCCGCTCTTGTCATCACTGTTGAACAGAACCTCAGCCTTGATGAAGCAAGCCTCGGCGTATGTTCCGACGTAGGTAGGAGCAGAAACACGAGAGTAGAATGATCCAGACTCTTCTGACCCATCTCCACTTCTTCTATAAAGAAGATCCTTGTTGGCTTGATATCCTTTTGATCTTGATGTACTTTCAACATAAACGGTGTCTCCAAGTCTTGTATCGGACTTAGTATCGATAAACCACCCCCTATTGGTGTTATAGCTGGCGCGAAGAGGACCACCGGTACTGAATATGTTCGAAGACAAATCAACACCAAGGGTTCTTCTCCAAGTACCGTTCTCATTCCACTTGATCTCCTTAACGGCCGCATCGCTCTTCTTGGACTTTGCCCAAGGAAGGATATGGTCAGCACGAGGATCTTCGACTCCAAGACCGGCGAAGTTCGTCAGGTTATCATAGAGCATCTTAGTGGCCATATAACCGCTGTTCATACCGCATACAGAGAACAATGGAGAGTAATCCACAGGCTCGTTCCAACCAAGGTCATCGTGAGTCGTGCCATTGTCGTCAGTGTGGTTGATGACAGTGTTGTCAGCATTGCTGGTCATAGCCTTGGAAAGGCAGTCCAGAATAGCCTGACGGTCATATTTACCTTCAAGGTAGCTACCCTCACCCTTCTTGATGAGCTTGTTGATCCAACGGGCTTTGAGCAAATTGGCAAGTTTCGACCATTTGTTTACATCACCGTTGTTCCAGAAATCTCCGACAGAGAGAGACGGCAGTTTATTAGAGTCTATGCTTCTGGACAGGAGGTCGATAGCCTCGTCAATGTCCGTAAGGCAACCAAGGTAGATCGTCTTGCCGTTGTCATATTCAGGGATGGCGCTCTCGGAAAGTCCCTGGGTGTAAGGCATCTCACCGTAAAGGTCGGTCATAAGCATATAGCCGTAGGCAAGCAGCACTTTAGCGACTCCGGCGTAGTGCCAGTTCTCGGCGGCTATAGCCTTGGCGTACATATCTTTGAGAGTGGCTCCGGCACCGACAAGGAACCACTGGTAAGGAGTTGTGGTTATAGCATCCACAGGTGCCCAGTAGGACATATTCCAGTATGTGCCACCGTTGACGTTTCTTGTCCAATCTCCCATCGCCATCGAAGAACGCCAGGCGGCGAACTGCTGCGCGCTGTTGGTGTAGAACTCGCAGTGGGCAAGTTCGAGCTGGTACTCGGCGGATTCCAGAGTAGGGTTCTCAGGGTCGGTGTTCACATCCAGCCATTCGGCACAGGACACTAACGAAAGCGCCGCCGTCAAGGCACCAGTGAGAAATATTGTTTTGATAAGTTTCATACTTTTTGAATATTTAAATGATGTCACGGCTGATTAGAAAGTAAGGTTCACACCGAACGTGAAACTTGAGACGGCAGGAACACCGCAGTAGTCGAATCCAACTGAAGATGAGCCGCCACGGCCCGCTCCGGACGCGGCAACCTCAGGATCTCCGTCATAGTTCGTGAAGAGAAGAAGGTTGTTCGCGATGGCTGAAACCGATGCTCTCTTGATGACCTTGCTCTTTTCCAAAAGCTTCTTAGGAAGGTTGTAGGTGACAGAGAGGGTACGGAGTCTCAGGGAGTTGACCTTTGTTATCCAGTTGGCCGTCTCGTAGTTGTAGGCTCCGGTGTAGTAATTCTTGATGATGTTGTAACCAGAGGTCTCCTGATTGTTGAAGTTGTAAGTCTTATCTGGCTCGAAAACATAAGTCTCGGGATCCGTGTAGCCGATTACCTGTTTATCGTCATCGAGGATCTGGTGCACACCGGTGATGACAAGAGGCTGGTTCCTTACCTCAGCCGAGAACTTGCTGGTACCATACTGTGTCATCGCATACTTGGTTCCGTTGAATACGTCACCACCGATGCGGAATTCCCACAGCATATTGAAGGACAGATTCTTGTAAGTGAAGGTATTGTTCCAACCACCGGTCAGCTTGGACTCACGGTTTCCGACCTGAATCGATGCGGCGTCAGTCTTGAGAGGCATACCGTTTTTGTCAATTACAATGTTGCCATCATCATCCCTCATCCAGGTTGTTCCACTGATGGCCATAAAGTCACCACCTGAGAAAGAAGCGGCTTTGGCACTTCCGTACTGAACGTCAGTAACATACATAACGTCCATACCCTTAGGCAGACCGTCCATTGTACCTCTGTTGCCAGCGATGTTGAGGGCGGATTCCCAAACGAAGTTCCTGTTCTCGATCGGGGTTCCGGAGAGTGAGAACTCGACACCCTTGTTGTAAACGTTACCAGCGTTGATCGAGCAGAAGATGTAACCGGTTGACTGAGGGCCACGTGGGCTCAGAATCTGGTTGTAAGAGTCATTGGTGTAGTAAGCCACGTCCATCTTTAACCTGTGCTGGAAGAAATGAAGTTCGAGACCGATCTCGGAAGACTTGCTCATCTCAGGACGGAGGAATGGGTTACCACGTTCCCAGGTCGCACCGACTCCGGTCTTGCCTAAAAGGTATGAGCCGACAGGCCAGAGGGCTGTGTTGGTCTCGTAAGCTCCGGTGTCCTTACCGACCTTTGCCCAGGATGCCCTGAGTTTACCGAAGCTGAGTATGTCGTCTGACATTACGCCAGTGTCTTGAAGCAGCTGGCTGAACACGAATGATCCACTTACAGAAGGGTAGAAATAAGAACGGTTCTCGACAGGAAGTGTGGAAGTCCAGTCGTTACGTCCTGTTGCTGAGAGGAACACGGTGTTCTTCCAGTCAAGACGAACCTCACCGAATACACCGACAAGTCTCTTCTTGGTGGCGGAGTGCTGGAACTTCTTGTTGTTGTCCGTCGCGTTGGCGTAAGAATAGAAATCTGGAACCTCGAAGTTCCACGCCATCTTGTAGTTTCTGTCAGTTGATGTGTCGTCAGTGGCCATACCAGCCATAATGTTTCCGTGGAAATCACCGATGGAGTGGTTGGCGTTGATCATAAGGTTGTTGGAGAGGTATGAATATTTCAGGGTGTTGTCACTCATCATACCTTTCTGCCAAACCTGCTGGATGGCACCTTCCGGAGCGATGCGGGTAGAGTTGATAGTGTTGTAGGTGTCCAGACCGAGACGGTAGTTGATGAAGAGCCACTTGGTGATGTCAGCGCGGACATTAATGGAACCGGTGAAACGCTCGGTCTTGTCACGGTAGCTGTTCTTGTTGAGGATCCAGTAAGGATTGTCCCTCTCGTCCCAAGGATCGAGACGGTCTCCGAACATTCTGTAACGGGTGCCGTCCTCGTTGGCCCAATGCTCCATATCGTCAGTTGCGCCCCAGCCATAGACGGCTCCGAGGGTACCGGTACCGGAGGATCCGTAAAGACCTCCTGAGGTAAGGGTTCTGTCAGTCGTGGCCTTTGAATATGCGGTGTTGACACTGAATGTGAAGATCTTGAACTTCTGCTCACCGTTGAAACGGAATGTGGTCTTGTCGTAACCGGTGGTCGGCACAATACCGTCCTGAGCGTATTTGGAGGCGGAAAGGAAGAAGTTTCCGTCCTTGTGGCCTCCTGAGACGCTGAGGTTGGTGTCCCACGTTCCGGCAGGGGTGAAGAAGTTGCCTATATTATCATAGGTCTGAGTACCTGCCGCAACCCTTTCTCCCCAAGAGTTGTAAGAGAAGTCGTTGAATTTCGCTCCGAGGTAGTTTCCGTCGTTGTCATAGAGATCCTCCATATAACCGCGGCTGTACTCTGTCTGTGCCTCTGGAAGAGACTTGGCCCAGGAAGTGATGTACTTGGTGTTGAGATTGACCTCAACGACACCGTCCTTTCCTTTCTTTGTGGTGATGAGGACGACACCGTTCGCGGCGCGTGATCCGTAAAGAGCGGAAGCCGCAGGTCCCTTAAGGATGGACATACTCTCGATGTCCTCAGGATTGATGTCCATCACACGGTTTGAGGAAGTCGTGGAACCTGATCCGGATCCGTCGAAGGCGGAGTTTCCGACAACCTGCGAGGAGTTGTCATAGATCACACCGTCCACAACGAAAAGAGGCTGGTTGTCGCGGCTCTCCGAACCTGAAGTACCACCACGAAGGATGATCTGCGCGCCTGATCCGGCGGCACCGGAGGACTGGGTGATGTTCACACCGGCTATCTTACCGGACAAGGAGCTGATCGCGTTGGCGGTCTTGTTCTTCATCAACTCGGATGCGTTGATGTCCTCCACAGCGTAACCGAGGGACTTCCTTTCCCTCTTGATGCCGAGGGCGGTCACTACGGATTCGTCAAGAAGCTCGTTGTCCTCGGCGATGGTGACATTTACAGGTTGGCCTTCATAGACAACCTCGACAGTCTTGTATCCGATGCTTGAGAACACGATTGTGGCGCCGTGTGCCACATTTGAGAGAGTAAATGTTCCATCAGGATTGGTCAGGGTACCGTTGGAGGTACCTTTCACCATTACACCGATTCCTACCGTACCTTGACCGGATGCGTCCACGACTTTTCCGGTTACAGTGCGGTTCTGTTGCTGAGAGGCGGCCGCCTCTGACAACGAACCGGCCTTGGACTCAGACGCGAACGAGGTCGTTCCAGCCAGGAAAGACCCTGCAAGCATCATCGCGAGAAAGGCGTTCGTCCTGTAAGTGCGATTCTTTTTCATTTAACAGAAATTTGTATAGAAGTGAATAAAAATAAACTTTGCTCATAAATGTATTAACAATTTCCCGTAAGTGCAAGAAAAACTTGAACTATCATCACTATAAAAGGCATTTTTGTTAAATTCTTTTGTAATAATCTTGATAGGCGTAGTTTGGTGCGCTGGGAATCAAGTAGTGCAAATTTAACGTTTTAGATTGAAAGGACAAAGAAATATGTGGATTATTTGCTTGAATCTGTAATTGAAAAAACGATTAACGCTTAATTATCTATGAATAGGACGATGCCGCGAGCGGAGAAGTTCCTTCCTCCTTGCCTCAAGTTCAGGGAACTCAGCGGAAGGTATGGCGAAGGAGGCGAACCGGGTCCAGAGATAGTCCACGGCCTGTTCGGAAGGATGTACCATATCCGGGGCGTAGAAGCGGTAGTCCCGGAGCTCGTCAAGCACGATCTCGTATGCCGGGAAATATTCGCAACGCTCCGGGAACTTGGCGAGAACCTCGTCCAAAGCGAGTAGAAGGGTGCTCTTGCTGAGTTGGTTGCCGTGCGCTCCGTCCTTGAAGTGGCGGATGGGGGATACTGTGAAGAGGAACTCCTTCTCCGGATGCCGCGCGACCATATTCATAAGCAGCGTCGCTGTTTCCTTGACAGTGAGCCGCTGGCGGGTGAACTCTTTCGCGTCGATCTTAAGGCAGTTCGAGACGGTCTCGCCTGTGCGGGTATATTCATAGATCCATGCCGTGCCGAGGGTGATGATGACTTTTGAGGCGGCCTTCCATTGGCGGGAGGCTTCCTCCAAAGAAGCATTGGCGACATTCAGGAACTCCGAGACTGTGTGTCGGGCGAATGAGGTGTGGTGGCTGAACGAGCAGACGAGTCCGGCACCGGCGCCCATCTGGATGCACTCATCTTTGGTGAACGGGATTCCGGAGGACAGTCTGGCTATTGAGTTGCAGATGGAGACGGGGTTGTAGATGGTGCCGAACGGATTGAGGCAGACATCGAAACTGAGGTCAACCATCTTTTGCCCCATGTTGTCCGCGAAGCAGCTGCCGAGAATGAAAATCTTGTCATTCAGGGATATGCTGATCCGACTTTTCCCGGTTTCGACCGGAGTCTGTAGTTTGAGTCCTTCCATACGGGTGCGAAATTACAAAATAATCAGTAATTTTGTGGAATATATGAGGAAAGGCATTATCATAACGGCACTATTGCTCGGCGTGTCCTGCGCCTGCGTCGCGCAGCGAAAGACGGCGATGACCTACGGGGCTGATTTTCAGTATTATTTCGACAACCGGGAATATGATCGCGGTGGTAACCTGTTTGAAAGCTCAGGGACAATCCACGCCGCAAGGTTGACTCCGACCATCGGTGTGAGAGTCTTGGGGGAGAATGGATTCACCCATAATCTGGCGTTGGGGGTGGATGTGATGAAGAATATGGGGGAGTCTCCGACTTCGGTTGAGAACGATGACCTCCAGAACAAGGATCTTATCAGGGAGATGATCCTTTGGTACAACCTAGAGACTCAACGCAGAAGCAGGAAGTTCTCATTGTATGCGGGAATATTCCCGCGTCGCTTCTCTGTGTTCGGAGGACAGTACCCTTATTGGGAATATTCATCCTACGAGAACATCCCGACGGTCTTCATCTCCGAGGCGAACAGGTTCTATGACAACAACATTGAAGGTGTTCTGTTGAAATACAGGACACGTCGCGGCTACTGCGAGGCCGGGCTTGACTGGATGGGGATGATCGGGCATCTGCGCAGGGAACGCTTCCAGATATTCACTTACGGGGATTTCGGCGTTGGCGGAGATTTTTTCCACGTCGGTTGGACCGGCACAATGTACCATTTTGCCAACACCCTTGAGTACAAGGGTGTTGTGGATAATGTTCTGGTCTCTCCGTTTGTGATGCTGACCTCAGGGGACAGGAGGAATTTCAATTGGAGCGCGAAGCTCAGTTATATTCAAGGAATACATCAGGACAGGGTGCGTGAGACGGGGCTTGATCTGACTTTCGGCGGGTTGCTTACACTGAATCTGTCGTATAGGAAATTCGGCGTTCTGAATGACACTTATTACGGCACCAGTCAGATGCCTTACTTCGATTGGCTTGACGCTGGAGGCAATGTCTATGGTAAGGACCTTTATCCTGGTAGCCTGTTCTACAGGATCCAGCCTGACGGCAAGAGCTGGAGGCACTCTGGGGTCTATGACAGGGCAGAGGTTTACTGGCAGCCTTACATCGCGGACTTTGTAAGCCTTCGTCTTTCGGCTGTATTCCATTTCACCGGAGAAGGCTTTCAGGGGAGCCAGCAGAAACTGGGAGTGGTGTTCGATCTGGAGAGGGCTCTGAACGGAAAGAACTCCCGAAGGAAAGGGACTTCCTCCGAGTCAAGCAGGAGAAGAAATATTGAGATATACCTATAATATTATGCGAAGAATATATTCGTCAATCATCGTCGCAACCGCCGGCCTTATGCTTGCGGCGTGCTCTTCCGGACCGAAGGACGGGGATTATGTGATCCAGCTTCTGACCACCAATGACGTGCACGGAACCTATTTCGATTCCACCTACGTCGGGAACGGGGTGAAGAAGTCGCTCTATGCCGTGAAGCCGATCGTGGACAGTGTACGCGCCGCCGCGGGTGCCGACAATGTGGTCTTCATCGATGCGGGGGACTGCCTTCAGGGAGACAATGCCGCATACTATTTCAACTATGTGGATACGCTTTCTCCTCATGTCTATCCACGCCTTGCCGCCTACATGGGCTACGATGCCGTCACTGTGGGCAACCACGACATTGAGACTGGTCACAAGGTTTATGACCGCATCGCCAGTGATCTGGAGTCTCACGGGATTCCGTTTCTGGCAGGAAATGCCATCCGCAACGACAATGGTAAGCCGTATTTTCCTCTGTACAAGATTTTCAAGAGGGGAGGGCTGAAGGTGGCTGTGCTGGGCTTCACGAACGCCAATATGAAGAACTGGCTTTCGGAGACGCTTTGGAGCGGAATGACGTTCGAGAGCCTTGTGCCCCTGGTTCAGGAGGATGTGGACAAGGTGGTGGCAAAGGAGAAGCCGGATGTGGTGATCGTGTCCGTGCATTCCGGAACAGGGCCAGGAGACGGCTCGATGCTGGAAGGGCAGGGGATGGATCTGTACAAGAGCCTCAGAGGAGTGGATTTCGTTGTCTGCTCGCACGACCACAGGCCGTTCGTGACCTGCTGCGACAGCATCGGACTCATCAATTCGGGAAGCCACTGCCGCTTTGTAGGGCACGGAACCCTTCGCCTGACTGTGGATGACGGTCAGGTTGTTAAACGTGAGCATTCCACGGAACTCATTCCTGTTGACCCTCACAGGATTGACGCTCAGATGGAAAAGGACTTTTACGAGGACTATCAGGCCGTGCAGGTCTTCACGACCCAGAAGGTCGGCGAGTTGAAGGTGGATATGCGCACCCGGGATGCCTACAAGGGAATGTGCGACTATGTCAACCTTGTCCACACGCTTTGCCTCGGCTGCGCTCCTGCCCAGATCTCTATCGCGGCTCCGTTGACCTACGACGGGTTTGTCAAAGGCGGGACCTTGATCTACAAGGATCTGTTCACGATCTATCCGTTTGAGAACCAGCTTTATGTGATCACGATGACCGGCCAGGAGATCAAGGATTATCTTGAGGCGTCCTACAACCGCTGGATCGTCACGGCCACAAAGCCGAACGATCACGTGCTGAATATCGTGCAGAAGGATGATCCTCGCACCGGTCAGAAGGGGTGGTCGTTCATCGAAAGGGCCTACAACTTCGACTCCGCCGCCGGAATCAACTACACCGTCGATGTCACCAAGCCTTTCGGCTCAAGGATCGTGATCACAACGATGGCGGACGGAAAGCCGTTCAAAATGGACGGGACCTACAATGTTGCGATGACCTCCTACCGCGCCAGCGGTGGCGGCGGACTTCTCGCCGAGGTCGGCATCGACACGGATAAGATCGCTGAAAGGACAGTTGAATATTACCCGGAGATCCGCGAGATTCTTTATGAATATCTCAAAAAGAATCAGGTCATAGACCCTGTTGTCATCGGCGACCAGACCAAGATCGGACATTGGTCATTCGTGCCGGAGAACATCGCCGGACCAGCCATTCAGCGTGACATTGACTTGATATTCAAGAAATAACACTAAAATATTCAAAGATGATTAAAAGAATTTTGACCGCTTTCGCGGCATTTGCCGCCGCCCTGTCTGTCTCCGCCGCTGAATATGACGGGAAATGGATCGGCTGCAACTACGAGGGGGACATTCTGAAGGGCAGCACTGTCCTTCCGGCCCGCTATCTCCGCAAGGAGGTGAAACTTGACGGCAAGGTGAAGGAGGCGACCCTCCGAATCAGCGGCCTCGGAGTCTATGACACTTGGATCAACGGGGAATATATCACCCGTGACCAGGAACTCGCCCCGACTGTGTCCGAGTACAGGACAAGGGTCTATTTCAATGAGTTTGACGTGAGAAAGGCTCTCAGAAAAGGACAGAACGCTCTTGCCGTGAGCCTTGGCTGCGGTCGTTACACAACGATGAGGGAGCCTGGAATGAAGGGTTTCGGAGTCCCTCGGCTTTGGTATCAGCTAGACATTGTTTACACTGATGGCCGCACAGCGACCGTTGTCAGCGATGAGAGTTGGAAGATTACCTGCGAGGGTCCGATCCGCGCCAACAACGAGTTTGATGGCGAGACTTACGACGCGCGCAAGGAGCTGACCGGCTGGACAAAAGCCGGCTACGATGACTCTGCTTGGGCGAACGCGTCTTTGATGGACGCTCCGGGTGGCAAGTTGGTTCTCCAGCCGAACCCTAACATCGCCGTTCAGGACATCGTGAAGCCGGTCTCCATCACGAAGACCGATCACGGCTACATTCTGGACATGGGACAGAATATGGTGGGCCGCCTCCAGATCAAGGCGAAAGGCCTCAAGGAGGGCGACACCATCACTATGAAATTCGCCGAGCTTCTGAACGAGGACGGCACTCTCTATCTCGCCAACCTTCGCTCCGCCAAGGTTTTGGACACCTACATCGCAAAGAACAGCAAACCGGTTGTCTGGCATCCTGAATATGTCTATCACGGTTTCCGCTACGTCGAGATCAAAGGCCTGAAGAACGAGCCGAAACTCAGCGATTTCGAGGGGCAGGTGATGTACGACAAGATGGCCGTCACAGGTCATTTCGAGACTTCCAACCCTGTCATCAACCAGATCTACCACAACGCTTTCTGGGGAATCCGGGGCAACTATCGTGGCATGCCTACCGACTGCCCTCAGAGGGACGAGAGGCTTGGCTGGCTTGGTGACCGCACGATGGGCTGCTACGGCGAATCCTACATATTCAACAACCACGCCCTTTACTCAAAGTGGCTGACTGACATCCACGACGGGCAGAATGAGGCAGGAAGCATTTCAGACGTTTGCCCTCGCTACTGGACCCTCTATCAGGACAATTTCACCTGGCCGGGTGCGTTCTTCACCGGCGCTGATATGGTGTACCGCCGTTTCGGGGACGACCAGTCCATCAAGGAGCACTATGGCGCTATGAAGAAGTGGCTTGAATATATGAGGTCAAAGTACCTGAAGGATGGCATTATGATCAAGGACACCTACGGTGACTGGTGTATGCCGCCGGAGTCGTTGGAACTCATTCATTCCAAGGATCCAGCGAGAAAGACGGCCGCACCGCTCCTTGCGACACCGTTCTACTATTTCCTTCTGAACAAGATGGTGGAGTTCGCTCCGATTGCCGGACATCCGGAGGACGTGAAAATATTCAATGAATATGCCGCCGCGGCCCGTGAGGCGTTCAACGCAAAGTATTTCGATGCAGAGGAAGGCTGCTACGGCAACAACACCGTGACGGCCAACCTGCTTCCACTCTATTTCGGAATGGTTCCGGCTGGCCGTGAGGGGGATGTGTTCGAGCATATCGTCCACAAGACCGAGGTTGACTGCGACGGTCACGTGAGCTGCGGTGTTGTGGGAATGATGGTTCTGATGCGTACTCTGACCGAGTTCGGCAGGCCTGACCTTGCCTTGAAGATCGCAACGAACGAGACCTATCCAAGCTGGGGTTATATGGCGAAGAACGGTGCCACCACAATCTGGGAACTCTGGAACGGCAACACTGCCGACCCGGCGATGAACTCGGGCAACCACGTGATGCTTCTGGG
>CAVKYA010000026.1:13807-17669 GCA_963660255.1 Bacteroidaceae bacterium
TCGGAGATAGCCGAGCGGTCAAGGTTCTGCCCGATGAAGACAATCTTGATCATACGGTCGCCATAGACCGGATCCCAGTCCTTTCGCAGATTCTTGTCCCTGCGCATCATCTCCTGAAGCTGATCCTCCGGCATCGTGGCGAACCAAAGGCCGGCGTCCTTGATGGATTTCTGGACCCCGGACTGCTCGAAGAGATAGCACTTGTCCTTCTCGTCGGCGAAGTAGCACAGCCCTTTGGCACGGATGACGTTCTTCGGCCACTTCTTGGAGACAAGCCAGTCGAACTTGTTGATGTCCAGAGGCTGGCGGCGATAATAGACAAAGGTGCCGATGTTATATTCCTCGACCTCACCGCCCTCGTGGTCGTGATGATGGTGGTGCTCGTGGCCGTGTTCATCGTGGTGATCGTGTTCGTCGTCCTCGTGATGCTCTTCGTGGTCGCTATGGTCGTGTCCGTCGTGATCCTCATCGAAATCAACCTCATTGCCCTCGCCCTCGATGGCGTTGATCCAAGCGGCGGAAGTGGCTGTCTTGTCGAAGTCGAACATCTTGGTGTTCAGAAGTTTGTCAAGATCGATGTCGCCGTAGTCACACTCGAATATGGTCACCTTCGGATTCAGGGCCTTAACTATGCTGCGGACCCTGCCGAGTTCCTCGGGCTTCACCTCCGAGGCCTTGTTCAGGAGCACGATGTTGCAGAACTCAATCTGCTGGATCACAAGGTTCTCAAGGTCATCCTCCTCCAGATTGTCTTTCTTGAGAGCGTCCCCGCAGGCGAACTCGCTCTGCATCCTCAGCGCGTCCACCACGGTCACGATGCAGTCGAGTTTCGGAACATTCGATTGGGCATATTCAGGAACAAGCTTCGGGAATGAGCAGATGGTCTGCGCGATAGGGGCGGGCTCGCATATTCCACTGGCCTCGATGACGATGTAGTCGAATTTGTTCGCGCGGCAGAGGTCGTTCAGCTGGGCCACCAAGTCCATTTTAAGGGTGCAGCAGATGCAGCCGTTCTGGAGAGGGACAAGGCTGTCGTCCGTGGTGCCGACAACGCCGCCTTTCTGGATGAGGTCCGCGTCGATGTTTACCTCGCCGATGTCGTTCACGATGACCGCGAACTTTATGCCCTTCTTGTTGGAGAGTATTCTGTTGACCAGAGTTGTCTTGCCGCTTCCGAGGTATCCCGTCAGGAGCAGCACCGGTATTTCCCTGTTTTCCACTGTTATTGTCATAGTTGTGCTGTTATTGTCATATTGTCATAATGACGCAAAAATATAATTTTTACCTAATTTAAACAAATCAGATGCCACTATGCCAGTTGAAGTCCTTGTGCAAATGAAGATATTTTACTAAATTTGCGCTCAGGCAGGTAAAATGGAAGCCTTTATGAAAGATGCTTGAAGGTATTAAGACAGATATCGAAAAGTTGATCGCGCTGTACGAAGCGGAAAAGTCTGAGCGTGTAAGGCTTCAGGCTGAGCTCGCGCACAGTGAGGCTGACAATGAATCCTGCAGGAAGCGGATTGAAGATTTGGAACAACAGGTTAACAACCTTCATCTGTCAGAGGCTTTCGGAGCCGGCGGGGACAGTTCCGCCGCGAAGGAAAAGATTGAAAGGCTTATCAAGGAGATCGACAAATGCATCTCCTTGCTTGAGAATTAGGAATGGGACAGAACATCAAGATAAAGATCGCGGGCAATGAATATCCCCTCGTGGCATCCTCACCGGAGATGGAGAGGATGATGAGGCTTGCGGCGGATGCCATCAACCAGAAATTGACGGCCTACGACGCGAAATACCCGAACAAGACCCTTTCCGACAAACTTTCCTTTGTCGCTCTGAACGAGGCGGTCGGCAGGTTGGCTTACCAGAAGAGGCTCGCTGACGCTGACGCCGAGGCGAAGAAGCTTCAGGAGGATGTTGAGTCCTACATTAAGAATATTGAAAAAGACGGCCGTTAGTCCCACGTGCTCAAATCAACAAGTTCCACGGAACCGAGTTTACTCGAGCCGGCAATGACAGGCCAAGGTTACCTTCGGGGATTGCGTTATTGCGTGACGATGGATTTCTGAACCGGTGCGGATCTCAAATCTTATTCATTAAGATTTCTGACAAGCGACTAACGGCTTTTTTAATGTTTTTTGACGATCGGTCTGTTTCCGTGACGGGAACTGCCGGTCGTCCTCTTTTTTGATGTCAGGACGAGAGTGATTGAACACATTAATTTTATGATATTATGTTGCTATTGTTTATAGGAGTCCTGATCGGCGCGGTAGTAGCGCTGATGGCTTACATAGTTGTCCAGAGGATTGTTCTGAAAGGACAGAAGAACGAGATCATCGCCAAGGCCGAGATCGAGGCCGAAGGAATCAAGAAAGATAAGATTCATCAGGCGAAAGAGAAGTTCCTGCAGCTCAAAAGCGAGCACGAGCAGTACATCAACGAGAAGAACAGCCAGCTCAAGGATGCCGAGAACCGTATCAAGCAGAAGGAGAACTCGCTGAACCAGCAGAACTCCGAACTTCAGAGGAAGATGCGTGACGCTGACAACGCCAAGGCCAGCCTTCTGGCGCAGCAGGAAGCGTTGACAAGGAAGACCGAGGAATATGAAAGGCTCAGCGCGCAGGCCAACAAGCAGTTGGAGACCATCGCCGGAATGAGCGCCCAGGACGCCAAGAATATCCTTATGGAGAATATGAAGGCTGAGGCGAGGACTGAGGCGCAGGCCTACATCAACGACACTATGGACGAGGCCCGTCTGAACGCTTCCAAGGAGGCCAAGAGGATAGTCATCAACACCATCCAGAGAACCGCGACGGAGACGGCCATCGAGAACGCTGTGACGACTTTCCCTATCGAGAACGATGAGATCAAGGGAAGGATCATCGGACGTGAGGGACGTAACATCCGCGCCCTTGAGGCCGCGACTGGTGTCGAGATCGTTGTGGATGACACTCCGGACGCGATTCTTCTTTCGGCCTTTGACCCGGTGCGCAGGGAGGTCGCGAGACTTGCTTTGCACCAGTTGGTCGTTGACGGACGAATCCATCCGGCGCGTATCGAGGAAGTCGTGACCAAAGTTCAAAAACAACTTGAGGACGAGATACTTGAGACCGGTAAGAGAACCTGCATTGACCTCGGTATCCACGGATTGAACATTGAACTTGTTAAGTTGATCGGCCGAATGAAATACCGTTCTTCATACGGTCAGAACCTGCTTCAGCACTCTCGTGAGGTCGCCAACATCTGCGCCATTATGGCAGCTGAGCTGGGTCTGAATCCGAAACTCGCCAAGAGGGCCGGTCTCCTGCACGACATCGGTAAGGTTTCCGAGGAGGAACCAGAGCTTCCACACGCTTTGCTTGGTATGAAACTGGCCGAGCAGTACAAGGAGAAGCCTGAGATCTGCAACGCCATCGGAGCACACCACGAGGAGATAGAGATGACATCCATAATCTCTCCTATCGTGATGATCGGTGACGCCATTTCCGGAGCCCGTCCGGGAGCCCGTCGTGAGGTCATCGAGTCCTACATCAAGAGGCTCAAGGGAATGGAGGATCTGGCTGCGGCATATCCTGGAGTCACCAAGAGCTATGCCATCCAGGCAGGCCGAGAGCTCCGCGTCATTGTCGGCGCCGAGGAGGTAAGCGACGATCAGGCAGGAAGGCTCTCCGCGGACATCGCCCAGAAGATCCAGGAAGAGATGACATACCCTGGACAGGTCAAGATCACTGTGATCAGGGAGACCCGTTCCGTGGCTTACGCGAAATAATCAATTCTTTACGAATATAACGGCAAATGTTTTGACGCTATGACACATACTTTCAAGAAAGCTATGGCGTTGGTGGCTGCGCTCCTGAT
>CAVKYA010000027.1:0-1739 GCA_963660255.1 Bacteroidaceae bacterium
GCGTGAGTGTGAGGCTCCGTTCGAGAAGAGGATCGCCGAGATCAAGGCCAAGCTGGACGAGGATATTCCAGTGCATGAGAAGGAGAATCTCGCGACCGAGTCCGACAAACTTGTCAAGGATGAGGACGCCGAGATCGAGAAGGTTCTGGAGGAGATTCTCCCGGAGGCTTTCGCCATCATGAAATCCACCGCGCGCAGGTTCAAGGAGAACGGCACCATTGAGGTGACTGCCAATGACTTCGACCGCGCTCTCAGCATAAACCACGATTTCGTCCACATCGAGGGCGACAAGGCCGTCTATCAGAACCACTGGATCGCCGGTGGCAATGAGGTGACCTGGGACATGGTTCACTACGATGTCCAGCTGATCGGTGGTATCGTGCTGCATCAGGGCAAGATCGCCGAGATGGCGACCGGTGAGGGAAAGACCCTTGTGGCGACCCTCCCGGTGTTCCTTAACGCGTTGGCCGGCAAGGGTGTGCACGTGGTGACAGTCAACGACTACCTCTCCAAGCGTGACTCCGAGTGGATGGGACCTCTCTATATGTTCCACGGTCTTTCGGTGGACTGCATCGACAAGCACGAGCCTAACAGCGACGCCCGCAAAAGAGCCTACAACTGCGACATCACTTTCGGTACGAACAACGAGTTCGGTTTCGACTACCTTCGTGACAATATGGCAGTGAATATGACAGATCTCGTCCAGAGGAAGCATCACTATGCCATTGTCGATGAGGTGGACTCCGTGCTCATTGATGACGCGCGTACCCCGTTGATTATCTCAGGTCCTGTGGCCAAGGCTCAGGATGACGAGCAGTATATGGAGTTCAGGCCTTATGTCGAGAACCTCTACCAGAAGCAGCGCACTCTTGTGACCCAGGTTCTGAACGACGCGAAGAAAGCCATCGCCGCCGGTAAGGAGGATGAGGGAGGAATGCTCCTTCTCCGTGCCTACAAGGGTTTGCCTAAGTACCAGCCTCTCATCAAGTTCCTCAGCGAGCAGGGTATGAAGCAGCTGATGCAGAAGGCCGAGAACTACTATATGCAGGACAACGAGCGCGAGATGCACATCGTCACGGACGAGCTGTATTTCGTGATCAGCGAGCAGCAGCATTCTGTTGATATGACCGACAAGGGTCACGACCTTCTTGCGAACGCCGTCTCCAATCCGGATTTCTTCGTGCTTCCTGACGTGGGAAGCCAGATCGCCGAGATCCAGAAGAACACCGAGCTCTCCGCCGAGGAGAAGCAGGAGAAGAAGGACGCTCTGATGGAGGATTACTCGTTGAAGAGCGAGCGCGTCCACACCGTCATCCAGCTCCTCAAGGCCTACGCTATGTTCCAGAAGGATGTTGACTACATCGTGATCGACAACAAGGTCAAGATCGTTGACGAGCAGACCGGCCGTATTATGGAAGGCCGCCGCTGGAGCGATGGTCTGCATCAGGCTGTCGAGGCGAAGGAGAATGTCAAGGTCGAGGCCGCCACTCAGACATTCGCTACCGTCACCCTTCAGAACTATTTCAGAATGTACCACAAGCTGGCCGGTATGACCGGTACCGCCGAGACAGAGGCGGGCGAGTTCTGGTCCATCTACAAACTGGATGTGGTTGTTATCCCTACCAACCGTCCTGTCATCAGGGACGATCAGGATGACCTTATCTATAAGACAAAGAAGGCGAAGTACACCGCCGTCATCAATAAGGTCGAGGAACTCATCGCCAAAGGCCGTCCGGTTC